>JBJTPC010000314.1:0-3710 GCA_046074905.1 Gammaproteobacteria bacterium | reverse complement strand
GTTGATGGCAGACGACCCGCCGAGCCGGCGGCCACGCGGCAGCCGGACCCGGCGGCCGCCGAGGGCCGGTTCCGGTTCCGAGTCGAACAGCCAACTGAAATCCGGATGATGGGTGATGGCGCCGAAGCCGTAGGGCATGTCGATCAGCGGATGCCGGTCGCTGCCACCGGCCTCCAGCAGGAGCACCCGGGTGCCCGGGCGCTCCCCCAGTCGGCGAGCCAGGACACAGCCGGCCGAACCGCCGCCGATGACGAGGTGCGTGAAAGTGGCATCGCTGGCCATCGGCGGGTCCCTCCAGGGGCTATGGGCTCGGGTCACGTTTCGCAATCCTGAGGCGCCAAATCTACGCATTTGCCACGCCCAGGGGCAAGAAAACCGCTTTTCCCATTGTTTGTATGTCACGGGATTACGATAATGGTAGCATCGAGCGAGGCCTGTCGCCGCCGGCGGCCGGCGTCGATGGGGCAGCGACGGACGCCACTTGCGGCGTCCTTTGGGGGGCATATGGCAACGACCAAAGACTACGGACTCGGCGAGTTCACGTTCCCGCGCGGTTGGTTCATGGTCGCGGATGCGAGCAAGGTCACGAGCGTGCCGACGCCCGTGCGGTTCTTCGGACGCGATTTCGCCCTCTACCGCGGCAAGGCCAGCGGCAAGGTCATCCTGCTCGACGCCTACTGCCCCCACATGGGCACCCATCTCGCCAGGAACACCACCTCGTACGCGGTGCTGGATGGTCAGGTCGAGGGCGACTCCATCCGCTGCCCTTACCATGCCTGGCGGTTCGGGCCGGATGGCAAGTGCGACCACATTCCCTACTACGATGGCGCCATCCCCAAGGCGGCGACCCTGCGTTCCTGGCCGGTGGTGGAAAAGATGGGCTGCGTCTACGTGTGGCACGACCCCGAAGGCGGCGAACCCGACTACGAGGTGCCGGACCATCCCGAGTGGAACGACCCGCAATGGGTGCGTTGGGTCATCGACGACCTCGGCACGCTGCCCCAGCATCCGCAGGAGGTGATCGACAACATCACCGACCTGCCCCATCTCGGGCCGATCCACGGTTCCACGGTCGAGTACTTCGAGAACGAGTTCAAGGGCCACCTGGCCATCCAGCGCCAGGGCGGCGGCCACCGCACGCTGGTCAGCGGTGACGGCTCCCTGCTGCATACCGATACCTGGTACACCGGTCCGGGCATCCTCTACTCCAGCGTTCGCGGCCTGTACGAGGCGATCATGTACATCTGCCACACGCCGGTCGACGACGGCGTCGTGCATGCCTGGCACGCGCTGATGGTGAAGAGCACGAACCCGGTAGCCACAGCGGAGGACGTCGCCAACGCCCGGGCCTACCAGGAGGCCAGCCGGCTCGCCTTTGCCCAGGACTTCGAGGTCTGGGGAGCCAAGAAGGCCTGCCTGAGCATCCTGCAGATTCCCACCGACGGGCCCTTCCACAAGGCACGGGCCTGGTACAAGCAGTTCTACAACCCCCTGGCCCGTGCCGCCGAGTTGCAGAAGCCGGTCGATGGCATCTACACCGTCAAGACCCATCCGCCGGCGCCCGCCTCCGCCAAGGTCGGCCAGCGCTACTAGTCGCCCGTTACCACCGGGCTTTCCCCCAAGGGTCACCAGCCGATGCAGTTCGCCTTCACCGAAGAGCAGGTCTTGATCCGCGACACCGCGCGCGGATTCTTCGACGAGCACGGGGTCTCCGCACGGGTCCGCGCAGCCATCGCCCGTCCCGACGGTCACGACCCGGCCCTCTGGAACGAGTTGGTCGAGATGGGCTGGACCGGCATCGCCGTGCCGGAGGCTCTCGGGGGCAGCGGTCTCGGTTGGGTCGAGTTGTGTCTGTTGCAGGCCGAGCAGGGCCGTCGCCTCGTGCCCTCGCCATTCTTCGCCACCGCTTGCCTGGCCGCGCCGCTGCTGCAGCAGGTGGCTGCCCCCGCACAGCAGGCGGCGTGGTTGCCGTCCCTGGTCGATGGCAGCCTGCGCTTCGGCTGTGCACTGACCGGCACCCGGGGCCTGCCCGGGGCGGAAGGCGTCACGGTGGAGCTGCGCCGGGGTCCTTCCGGGCTGGAACTGCACGGCGTGGCGGATTTCGTCATCCACGGCGACACCGCCGACACGTTGATCGTGGCCGCCCGCGCGCCGGGCAGCACCGGCGAGCAGGGGCTCAGCCTCGTGGTGGTGCCGGTGGCGACGCCGGGAATCACCGTGGTCCCGCGCACCATGCTCGACCTCACTCGACCGATGTCCCGGGTGGAGTTCGCCGGGGTGGTCGTGGGCACGGAAAATCTCCTCGGCGAGGCCGAGGCTGCGGCCCCGGGCTTCGCGACCGCGTTGCAGTTGGCGCGGATTGCGCTTGCCGCAGAGTGCGTCGGAGGTGCCGCCTACGCGCTCGAGATGACCACCGAGTACAGCAAGCAGCGCATCCAGTTCGGCCGCCCGATCGGCAGCTTCCAGGCGGTCAAGCATCGCCTGGCAGACATGATGGTGCTGGTCGAGGCGGCAACCTCGGCGGCCTGGTACGCGGCCTGCGTGGCCGCCGAGTCGCCGGCGGAGCTGCCGGAAGCCGCCGCCATCGCCAAGAGCCAGTGCGCGGATGCCTTCTTCAACTGCGCCGCGAACACCATCCAGCTCCACGGCGGCATTGGCTACACCTGGGACCACGACGCCCATCTGTATTTCAAGCGAGCACGCGCCGCCTCGACGCTGCTGGGCAGTCCGGCCTGGCAGCGCGAGCAGTTGGCGAGGCTCATGGGGCTGGGCGATACCGCCGCGCCTCCCGCTTATTGAGGTCCGTCCATGAAACTCGGATTCACCCCGGCCCAGGAAGCTTTCCGACGCGACTGCGCCGCGTGGCTGGAAGCGCAACTCTCCGGTCCCTTCCGCGACCTTCGCGGCGTGATGGGCCAGATGGCGATGCTGGAGCGGCGCATCGAGTGGGAGCAGGCCCTGGGTCGCGAGCGGTTCAGTGCCATCGGCTGGCCGGAGCAGTACGGTGGTCGTGACGCCTCGCTGGCCGAGCAGGTGATCTTCGCCGAGGAGTACGCGCGTGCCGGCGCGCCGGGCCGCGTCGGCCACATGGGTATCGAACTGGCCGGCCCGACGATCCTCACCTTCGGCACGCAAGCGCAGAAGGACCGTTTCCTGCTGCCGATCGCGCGTGGCGAGGAATTCTGGTGCCAGGGCTATTCCGAGCCCAACGCCGGCAGCGACCTCGCCAACGTGAGGACGCGCGCCACCCTGGTGGACACCCCCGACGGTCGCCGCTGGCAGGTGAACGGCCAGAAGATCTGGACGTCGCTGGCCACCTTCGCCCACTGGTCGTTCGTGGTGTGTCGCACCGAGGAAGGCACGAAGGGGCACAAGGGGCTGTCCTACCTGCTGGTGCCCACGCGCCAGGCCGGTGTGACCATCCGTCCCATCCGCCAGATGAACGGCGAGGCCGAGTTCAACGAAACCTTCTTCAACGATGCGCTCACGGCCGCCGACAACATCGTCGGTGCACCGGGCGAGGGTTGGAAGGTGGCGATGGGCACGCTGGCCTTCGAGCGAGGCGTCTCCACGCTGGCGCAGCAGATGGCCTTCCGCAATGAACTCGATCGCCTGGTGGCGGCGGCCCGGGAAAACGGTGCCGCGGCGGATCCCGGCATCCGCCTGCGGCTGGCCGAGGCGTACAGCGGCCTGCGCATCATGCGTTACAG
>JBJTPC010000313.1:0-2719 GCA_046074905.1 Gammaproteobacteria bacterium | reverse complement strand
CCATGATTTCGCATCGTGCTCGCCGACCCGACCGATGGTTGTCTGCCTTGCTCGTCCCGGTGGTGACGGCGATGGTGATGGCGCTTTGCGCTTGCCCGGCCGTTGCTGCGACCGACTGGGCACAAGCGGACGTGGACCTTTACGTCGGCGACTTCAATGGCGACAACAAGGACGACATGCTTTACATCGCCCGTTCTCCGGATCGGGCGAGTGGCATCGCGCTCTCGAGCCAGGGCAGCGACGGCGTCTGGAGGCCGGCGGCCGGTCATCAGTCGTGGGCGTCGGGGTACCTCGGCATCCCCTGGTTCGGCAACTACTACCGACCCGTCATCGGCGATTTCAACGGCGATGGAAAAGACGACATCCTGATGCAGCGCCGGACGCCCGGCGACCATTTTTTGCTGCTGGCGGATGGCACGGGCAAGTTCACGGCAATCGCCCAGACCATCGCGGAGGTGAGCCTCGGCATGGCGTGGTCCGAGGCCGCTCATCGGCTGATCGCCGGCGATTTCGACGGCGATGGCAGAACGGACCTGTTCTTGCAGGGACTCGAGCGCAATTCCACCCACGCCATCTTTCAGCCGACCGGAGAAATCTTCCGGATTCTTGCCCACACGAAGATTGTGCAGGCAGGAGTCCGCGTCGCAGAACAGGTGGCCGGAAAGGCCGCAAGGGGGATTGGATCCCTTGATGCCCTGTCGCGAGCGGCTGGCGCACTGGACCGCGGTGGCATCTCCGCAGCTGGGCGACAGCTGCAAAAGCACGGAAGCCGCCCAGGAAGCGCCTTCCCAGGCGCCCGCGGGAATCCGTCAGCCATCAACCAGCAGGGCCAGCAAATCGTTGACGATATTCTGACGACTCCCGGAACGACGACGGTTAGTCGGCATCACGCGCGCTTCGGCGACGTAACAGAGATTCGTGCGCCGGACGGACGTGGCCTTCGGTATGGATCGGACGGCCGGTTCCTTGGCTTCTTGGAGCCGCGGCCATGAGCTTTGTCATCGAAGTGGCTAGCAGCCCTGACCGCGACGAGCTAGTCGCAGAGATTTGGTGGAATGACCAGATGGTGGCGGAGGTCCGGAAATCGGGAGATGGGCGCCAGTTTGTCGATCTCTACGGAAGCCCCTCGGGCACCCCGTGGTCCTTCGTCATCGAAGAATGGCTGAACGCATTAAAGGAGGCTCAGGACCGGTTAGGTTGATGTCGCGAGAAGTCTACCGGAGATAAAGACGGGTTCTGGCGGCGGTCCGTCGGCTGGGCAGCGCTTTCCAGAGAGCGTTCGCGAAGTGGCGAAAGCAGAAAATCCAACTGCAACCAGTGTGTTTTGTCAGCGACACGACACAGCGACCCAAGTAGACCATGCGATTCCTAGGGCCCGCGGGGGCAATGCGACACTTGATAATGCCCAATTAGCATGTCCGCATTTCAATCCATCGAAGGGCGTAGGCAATTTCCCGAAGACTCCGCCGCCGGGTTACACGGGCCCTTGGCCACCATGATGACAGCGGAGCGTAGGACTTGAATACTCGCTACAAACCAGGCGACTACGAGGCGCGACATAACGCGCCGGCGTGGCAAGATCGAGCTAACTTTGTGGTCGCTGCCGACATTGCGACTAGTCCCGAGAAGCGAGAATGGGAGCAACTTTGGGTGCGAATGATCTCCGACAAAAGGTTCGAGATTTGCTGCATCCCGTTTTTTGCGCACGGTCTTGCTCTTGGGGACGAAGTTGAAGTCGATGACGATTATGTTGTTAAGCGGGTCCTCGTTGCTTCCGGTCACATCACTCTCCGTGTGTGGTTCGGTAACTCCAAGGATTCTGTTGGCCGAACGCGGGTGATGGAGCTGATTGATCACGAAAAATGCGAGCATGAATGGTCGTCGTTGAATCTTCTTGCCATCGATGCACGGAATTCGACCACGGCACAGGGTCTTGTTGAAGCTCTTACTGTCCTACGAAACGAGGGAGCAGTGGAGTTCGAAACAGGGAAAAATTCTCCACCGGGGTAGCGGCGTGAGAGTTGAACTTGTCACGTTGGTCGGTTTTTTCATCATCGGAGCGTTCCAAAAAAATGCGCATTCCCGAGGAAATCCATCCCGCAATGGAACTGTCCTTAGGGCATGTTGGACCAACGGTTGGGCATGAGTTCGCTATTCTCTGGGTCGCAAGGGAACTTGGTATCTTTGAACGCTTCTAAGGTGGCGTCGGTGAGAGTATCGGGTAACAGGAAGCTCCGTTATTTGGCTCTACAAAACCCGAGTCAGAACCGTAGGCAATGTGTCCACTGTCGTGGATGCGAACGGGTAGGAGCAACGATAAGCTTTGATGCCTACGTGAGCCCCGCAGATACACGCCCGCGAAGACCGCGTGGCGGGCCTGAAGGAGGCGTTCACTTACGACGGCCTGCAGCGGGTGGCAGAAGCGAAGCGCTACGCCACTCTTGCTGCAACGACACCTGCGGAGACGCAGACGTACAGCTACGACGCCACGGGCAACCTGCTGGGCAAGGGCAGCCAGTACACCGGGTACAGCTACACGGCTGCCACCGGCTGCACGAACCCCCCACGCCCAGCCGCACGCCGTGCGGCAGGTGACCGCAGGCGGGAGCCTGCGCAGCTACTGCTATGACGCGAACGGCAACCTGACCACGATATCCGGTGCGAACGCCGGCTACACGGCGGTGAGCTGGTGGGCAGCGAACCTGGCGCGGCGGATGTC
>JBJTPC010000312.1:0-3007 GCA_046074905.1 Gammaproteobacteria bacterium | reverse complement strand
ACCGGCGATTCGTGCAACTGGACACGGATATAGACGGAGACCGCCAGCAACACCGCCGACAACAGGAACGGCAGCCGCCAACCCCAGGTCTCGAAGTTCTCGCCAGTCAGCCAGCGACATCCCAGGATGACCAGCAGCGACAGGAACAAGCCGAGCGTGGCCGTGGTCTGGATCCAACTCGTATAGAGCCCGCGCTTGCCGTCGGGCGCGTGCTCGGCGACGTAGGTCGCGGCGCCGCCATACTCGCCGCCCAGCGCCAGGCCCTGCAGCAACCGCAGCACCACCAACGCGATGGGGGCAATCACTCCGGCGGAGGCATAGCTCGGCAGGCACCCGACAAGAAAGGTCGACAGGCCCATCAGCACGATGGTCACCAGGAAGGTGTGCTTGCGACCGACGAGGTCGCCGAGACGACCGAACACCAGCGCGCCGAACGGCCGCACGAAAAACCCCGCAGCGAAGGCCAGCAGCGCGAAGATGAAGCCGGTGGTCTCGTTGACGCCCGAGAAGAACTGCCGGGAAATCACCGCCGCGAGCGCACCGTAAAGGTAGAAGTCGTACCACTCGAACACCGTGCCGAGGCTGGACGCGAAAATGACGCGGCGGTGCGAGCGATCGATGCCGGGCGCGGCAGGAGTCTGGTTCATCGGGAATCCCCGGAGGATTGACGGGTTATCATCGGGCGGTCCCAAGCTTACTCCGGACCACCCCGCATGAGCAGCACTTACCCCGTCCCCGCCGATTTCGCCGGAACCACGACCATCACGGCGGCGACCTACCACGCAGATTACGCCCGCAGCCTGGAAGACCCCCGGGGATTCTGGGGGGAAATCGGTCGGCGGCTGCAGTGGCTGCGGCCCTACACGGAGGTGAAGGACACCAGCTACGCCCTCGAGGACTTCCATATCCGCTGGTATGCCGATGGCCAACTCAATGTATCGGTGAACTGTCTGGACCGGCATCAGGCGGCGCACCGCAACACGGCTGCCATCATCTGGGAGGGCGATGATCCCGGCGAGAGTCGTGTGATCACTTACGGTGAACTCTATGTCCAGGTGAACCGGTTCGCGGCATCACTCCGCCAACTGGGCGTGGGCAAAGGCGACCGGGTAACGCTCTACTTGCCGATGATTCCCGAGGCGGCCATTGCCATGCTCGCCTGCACCCGGATCGGCGCCATCCACAGCGTGGTGTTCGGCGGGTTCTCGCCCGAATCGCTCGCCAGCCGCATTTCCGACTGTGGCTCGAAGCTGGTGATCACGGCGGATGAGGGCCTGCGCGGTGGCCGCAAGGTGCCACTGAAGGCGAATGTGGATACCGCACTGCAGGACGCCGCCACCGCCTGCGTCGAACGCGTCGTGATGGTGCGCCGCACGGGCGGGCACGTGGCATGGAATGCGCAGCGTGACGTGCATTACGAGGACCTGATGCGTGCGGCGCCCGATTGGTGCGAACCGGAAGTGATGGACGCGGAAGACCCGCTGTTCATCCTCTACACCTCGGGCAGCACCGGCAAACCGAAGGGCGTACTGCACACCACCGGCGGCTACCTGGTGTACGCGAACTACACCTTCGCCCAGGTGTTCGACCACCGTGCCAGCGATGTCTTCTGGTGTACCGCCGACGTGGGTTGGGTCACGGGGCACAGCTACGTCGTCTACGGGCCCCTGTCGAACGGTGCGACCACCCTGATGTTCGAGGGCGTTCCCAATTACCCGGATGCGGGCCGCTGCTGGGAGGTGGTCGACAAGCATCAGGTGACGGTCTTCTACACCGCACCGACTGCCATCCGCGCCTTGATGCGCGAGGGGGAAGCTTACGTCAAGCGGCATCGGCGCAGCAGCCTGAGGCTGCTCGGCAGCGTGGGCGAACCGATCAACCCGGAAGCCTGGGAGTGGTATCACCGCGTGGTCGGCGATCGACGCTGCCCGGTCGTCGATACCTGGTGGCAGACCGAGACCGGCGGCATCCTGATCTCGCCGCTGCCGGGAGCCACCACCCTGAAGCCCGGCTCGGCGACCTTGCCCCTGCCGGGCGTGCGGCCGGCCCTGGTGGACAACGAGGGCAAGGTCATCGAGGGTGCGACGGAGGGCAATCTGGTCCTGCTGGACAGTTGGCCCGGACAGATGCGCACGGTTTTCGGCGACCACCAGCGCTTCATCGACACCTACTTCAGGACGTTCCCCGGGGCCTACTTCACGGGAGATGGGGCCCGACGCGACGCGGACGGCTATTGGTGGATCACCGGGCGCGTCGACGACGTGATCAACGTCTCCGGGCATCGCATGGGCACGGCGGAAGTGGAAAGCGCCCTGGTCGCACACGCCGCGGTGGCCGAAGCGGCCGTGGTGGGCTATCCCCACGAGCTCAAGGGACAGGGCATTTATGCCTTCGTCACCCTGAAGGCCGGCGTCGAACCCGCCGCGACGCTGCGGAACGAGTTACGTGCCACCGTGCGCCAGATCATCGGTCCCATCGCCACGCCGGATGTCATCCAGTGGGCGCCGGGCCTGCCGAAAACCCGCTCGGGCAAGATCATGCGCCGCATCCTGCGCAAGATCGCCGCGAACGAGCACTCGGCGCTCGGCGACATCTCGACCCTCGCCGATCCCGGCGTGGTGGACGAGCTGGTGACCAACCGCCTCAACAAGGGCTGACGCCGCGGCGACCGGGGAGCGCCAGCGCGGCGCTCCCCTCCCGCGCCGGCCGTCGCCACCGCCGCGGCGCGCGTTCGTGCAAGGGGACGAGATGTCGCCAAGGGGATGCCTGTCGACCTCCTTCCTGCTCCTGCTCTCGCTCTGGTCGCTGCTTGTCGGCGGGCTGGTCGTCGCGGGCTGGATCGGCGCGGGGCTGCTCGAGTTCTTCCTGCGCGCCGCGCTCGCCGACCTGTCCGGGGCGAGGCACGTGGCGCGGGAGGTCCTCGACATGCTGCGCGCGATCGGCTTCGGCGCCATGGCCGGGCTCTGGGCCGTCGGCGCGGCCGTGCTGCTCGCGCTCTGGATCGCCT
>JBJTPC010000311.1:0-8975 GCA_046074905.1 Gammaproteobacteria bacterium | reverse complement strand
CCTGCGTGCCGCTTTCGGCCGTGCCTTTCCCGTCGCGGTGCTCGGTGCTGCGTTGCCGGCCGGTTCGGCTGTCGCCGGCGGGCAGGCGACGGTCACGGCGCTGACCTTGGAACGCCTGTTCGCCGCACCTGAATTGGCGGGTGCGGGCTTGCGGGGACTGCGTTTTTCCCCGGACGGCAGCCGCGTCACCTGGCTCCAGGGGGCGGCCGATGACAAGGACCGGCTGGATCTCTGGGCCTACGACCTGCGCACCCGGCAATCGGCCCGCCTGGTCGATGCGCGCTCGCTCGTGCCGCAGGAGGCTGCGCTCTCCGCCGAGGAGGAGGCGCGGCGCGAGCGTGCCCGCACGGCCGCCCTCCGCGGCATCGTCGAGTACTCGTTCTCCGCGGATGGCCGGCGTTTGCTGTTCCCCCTCGCCGGCGACCTCTACCTGTTCGATCTGGACAAGCCGGCCGCCGAGGCCGTGCGCCGCCTGACCCGCAGCGACGCCTGGGAGACGGACGCGCGTTTTTCCCCGCAGGGGCGTTACGTCAGCTTCATTCGCGAGCAGGACCTCTGGGTGATCGACTTGTCGACGGGGATGGAGCGGGCGCTGACCTCGGGCGGGGGTGGCGTGATCAGCCATGGCATGGCGGAGTTCATCGCGCAGGAGGAACTCGGCCGTGATACCTGCTACTGGTGGTCGCCGGACGAAAGCCTAGTAGCCTACGCCGAGGTGGACGAGTCACCCGTCCCCGAGGTGGAGCGCGTGGAGATTCTCGGCAACGGCACGCGAACCGTTCGGCAGCGGTACCCGGCCGCAGGCCAGCCCAATGCCCTGGTGGGGCTGCAGGTCGTGGCGCTTGCGGGCGGCGGGGCGGTGCGGATCGACCTCGGGGCCGAGCGCGACATCTACCTGGCCCGAGTCGACTGGGCGAAGGACAGTCGCCATGTCCTGGTCCAGCGTCTCAGCCGCGATCAATCCCGCCTCGACCTCCTGCGCGCCAGTGCCGTCACCGGGACGATACAGGTGCTGCTGACCGAGACCAGCCCGACCTGGGTGGAACTGCATGACCTGTTCCGTCCCTTGCAGGATGGCGGTTTCCTGTGGGCGTCCCAGTCCAGCGGCTACCAGCATCTTTACCGCCATGACGCGGGCGGACGGCGCGTGGCTTCCGTGACCCAGGGGGAATGGAACGTCAACGGCCTGTCGGCGGTCGACGAGAAAGCGGGTCGCCTCTGGTTCGTGGGTTCCCGCGACGGTCACCCCGAGCGGCATCTTTACAGTGCCGCATTGGATGGACGCGAGGCGGACCGTCCTCGTCGGTTGACGAGCGAAGCCGGCTGGCACGCGATCCAGATGTCGCGCGATGCGCGGTTCGTGCTCGACACCTGGTCTTCCGTCGACCGTCCTGCCCGCACGGTCCTGCGAGACGCCGGGGGACGCGAAGTGGCGGTCCTGGTGCCCAACGAATTGGGGGTCTCCCACCCCTATGCGCCTTACCTCCCGACGCACCCGCGATACCAGTTCGGCACCCTGCCCACCGCGGACGGCCAGCAGGTGCATTACCAGTTGGTCCAGCCGCACGATTTCGATCCTGCCAAACGCTACCCCGTGGTGGTGCAAGTCTATGGCGGGCCCCATGGACAACAGGTGATGAGGGCCTGGGATGACGGCTTCGCCCATTACCTGGCGCGGCGCGGGTTCCTGGTGTTTTCCCTGGACAACCGCGGCAGTGCCCTGCAGGGCCGCCGCATGGATGGCGCCCTGTTCCGGCGCATGGCATCGGTGGAGGTGGAGGACCAACTGCGCGGAGTGGAATGGCTCAGGCAGCAGGGTTTCGTCGATCCCGACCGGATCGGCGTGTTTGGCTGGAGTTACGGCGGCTACATGACGCTGAACCTGCTGATGCGCGCGCCGGGTGTATTCGCCGCCGGTGCCAGCGGCGCTCCGGTCACTGACTGGTCGCTCTACGATACCGCCTACACCGAGCGCTACATGGGCAAGCCGCAGGACAACGCTGCCGGTTATGCGTCATCCAGCGTGCTTGGCGTGGCCACGCAACTGCGCGATCCCTTGCTCGTGGTGCACGGCATGGCCGATGACAACGTGCTGTTCGAGCACAGCACGCGGTTGTTCAAGCTGTTGCAGGAGGCCGGCAAGCCTTTCGAGGTGATGGTCTATCCCGGCCACAAGCACGGCTTGCTGCGGCAATCCAGCGTCGGAGCGCATGCTTACCGGACCATTGCCCGGTTTCTCGAGCAGCACCTGCGGCCCGACCCCGGGCCGACGCCGGCGGCGAGCGCTCCCTGAGGAGCGGCATGCCTGGTTTCAGGCGCGCGCGGAGGGACGCGCGCCGATCCGGGTCTGGTAATCCAGCAGTGCAGTCTGGTCGGACGCCGGCCGGACACCACCCACCTTCGCGAAGTCGACGCTCGTGTAGGCAACGATATCGGCGAGCGTCAAGACGTCGCCGAGCAGGAAGGGTCGACCGTCCGCGAGCATCGAGTTCAGGATGGCGAATTCCTGCCGGACCGATTCCCTCGCCAACTCGCCATACGCGGGTACCTGGGTGAGGCGCTCGGCCCAGAAGGCATGCGTGTGCCGGAAGGCCTGGGTCGCCGGCACATAAAGCCGGAACATCAGTCGGTCCACCAGTTCGTTGATGCGACTGCGCGAGCGCGAATCCGTGCCAAGCAACGGCGGGGTGGGGTGGAGTTCCTCCAGAAACCGGCAGATGGCGAGGGACTCGGTGAGCACCGTGCCGTCATCGAGTACCAGCGTCGGGACATCGCCGGTGGGGTTCAGGGCAAGATAGTCCGCCCGCCGATTCTCCTGGCGGGCAAGGTCCACCTGCACCATGTCGATGACCAGCGCCTTTTCCGCGGCGAACATCCGCACACGTCGCGGACTGGGGGCGAAGGAGTTCGAGTAGAGCCTCATTGGAGTCTTTCCGTCGCGGCGGTCGTCGATGGCGGCTCGGTCTCCCCGACCGGTTCGCCGGGTATCCGGTAGCGCTCCTCGAGCCATCCTCCGAGGTCGACCAGGCGGCAGCGCTCGCTGCAGAAGGGTCGAAAGGGATTGTCGGCGGACCAGGCGAGGAGTACGCCGCAGGTCGGGCAGGGGATTTCCGGAGCCGGCATCAGTGGCAGCAGGTCAGGACGAACTCGACGTTGTCGACCGCCTGGGTCGGCCGCTGTCCGGCCGCTCCCCAGCGCAGGAAGCGGATGCTGCAGCGGATCTGGTTGCCCGAGACCTCCGGATAGAGTTCGCTCTCCGCGGGTACGGCGATTCGCAGCAACTGGAGCGGCTGGTCGCGCTCGAAGGTGATGTGGAACTGCCCACCGAAGGCCGTCTCATGACGCGGGCGGGCATTCTCGCGCGTCACCCAGAGAAGATCGGCGACGCTGTCGCAGAGCGGCCGAAAGGCCGACAGCCACGACTCGAACTCGCGTTGGCGCTGTGCTGCCGGCAGGCCAAGCCAGTGGGTGTAGGCCGGCAGGTCGAATTCGCAGGTACCACCGGGGATGGTGCTGCGGTGCTTCACGGCGGAGAGAAACTCGTTGTCGCGAAGCCGCTGGAGGAAGTTCGAACCGGCAGCGTGCAGGGCCTCGCGTCGCTCGGTCAGTGTCGCGACGACGGCGCGCAGGCGACCGGCATCGACTCCCGGCCGCGACTGGAACTCCCGCAGCAAGCCGATCTGGCGGTCCAGTTCCTTGAGCACGTCCGTTCGCGTATCGCCGCGTGCGGTGATGGCCATGAGGTCCAGCAGGGTGGTGACAGCCGCCCGGGTGGCCCACGCATCCGGCAGGTCGATGCTGTCATCGTTGTGATGGCAGGCCTGGCGGTACAGGAACTCGAGTCGCAGGAAGTTCCGCATGCGCTCGTTGAGCGGCTGCTCGTAAACGAGCGGACCGCGCGCCGCGAGGGGAGGCCGCGACGGGCGCGCTGCGTCCTGCGGCAGCTCGTCCGCCTCGGCGCTCGACACCACCGGGCCATTGGGGGTCATTTTCGTATTGTGTCCGATGCCGGAGCCCGGGGAAACAGGCTCCGCCCAAAAAAACCGGTTTTTCAGGTCCCTGCAGCGGCGAGTTGCAGGAAACGGCGATGAATCGCCTCCACGGCGTTGTCCAGTTCAGCGAGGCTGCCGGAGTTGTCGATACGGTCCGTGGCCACGGCCAAGCGCGCCTCGCGCGTCGCTTGTGCAGCCAGGATGGCGGCGGCTCGCTCGGGCGTTTCACCGTCCCGGGCGAGCAACCGGGACACCTGGACTTCCTGCGGGCAGTCCACCACCAGCACCCGGTCGTATGCGGATGCCCGGCCGGATTCCACCAGCAGGGGAATCGCGTGGATCTGGTAGGGCCCGCCCGCGACCGCGCTGGCCTCATCGAAGGCACGGCGGATGGCAGGATGCAGAATGGTCTCGAGTCGCTGCCTTGCCGCAGGATCGGCAAAGATCCTGGCACGCAGCGCCGGTCGGTCGAGGCGACCATCCGCGCCAAGCACCTCCGGGCCGAAGGCTGCCACCACCTCGGCCAAGGCAGGTTGGCCGGGTTCCACGACTTGACGGGCCATCAGGTCTGCATCCAGCACGGGAACGCCGCGCCGGGCGAATGCATCGGAGACGGCGGTCTTGCCGCTGGCGATGCCGCCCGTGAGGGCCACGAGGTAGGGGCGGGGCTTGGCCACGGCAGCGCTACAGGCGCGCCAGGTCGCGGTACCAGGCAATGATGTCCGGACCCCAGAGGAGGGCGATGAACCCGGCGGCGGCCAGATACGGGCCATAGGGAATAGGCACTTGCCGGTCGCGCCCGCGGAACAGGATGAGGAAGCCTCCCACCAATGCCCCGACCAACGAGGAGAGCAGCACCACCAACGGAATGGCTACCCACCCCAGCCAGGCGCCGAGCGCGGCCAGCAACTTGAAATCGCCGCGCCCCATGCCTTCCTTGCCGGTGACCAGGCGGAACACCCAGAAGACCGTCCAGAGCACGAGGTAGCCGCGCGCGGCCCCGAGGATGGCGTCGACCGGCGTGACCGGAAAAGGCGCCGTCCCGCGACCCGACCAGACCGCCGCCAGCAGTCCGGTCCACAGCAGCGGATAGGTCAGGCTGTCGGGCAGGAGTTGCGTGTCGAGGTCGATGCCCGACATGGCGATGAGCAGCGCCGCGACCAGGCAGCCGTACAGCGTCTCCGGCGTGGCGCCACAGCGCCAGGCCACCAGCGCGAAGGCGACGCCGGTGAGCAGTTCCACCAAGGGGTAGCGCACGCCGATCGGGGCGGCACAGGAGGCGCAACGGCCGCGCAGCCACAGCCAGGACACCAGCGGGAGGTTGTGCCGTGCCGCGATCGCGGTCCCGCAGGCCGGGCATCGCGAGCGGGGCGTGAGCAGGTTGAACCGCGGTGGAGCGACCAGCGTCGGCGCGTCCGGCGAAGCATCGAGGGCGAGAATCTCCCGTGCTTCCTGCTCCGCGTCCTGCTGCATCATGCGCGGCAGGCGATGGATCACCACGTTCAGGAAACTGCCGACCAGCAGGCCGAACAGACCGGCCAGCCAGGGCAGGCCGGTGGGCCCCAGGGCCGCGAGCAGTTCAGGAATGCCCAGCCAGTCCATGGTGCTTCAGACCACGGCGCCGAGCTTGAAGATCGGCAGGTACATCGCGATGACGAGACCACCGACCAGCACGCCCAGAACCGCCATGATCAGCGGTTCGAGCAGGCTGGACATGCTGTCCACGGCAGTATCCACCTCGAGCTCGTAGAAGTCGGCCACCTTGCCTGCCATCTTGTCGAGGGAGCCTGACTCCTCGCCGACGGCAATCATCTGGTTGACCATGTTCGGAAACAGTCCGGTGGCTTCCATGGTGCGTTGCAGCCGGTTGCCGGTGGCCACCTCGTCACGCATCTTGAGGACGGCATTCTCGTAGACGATGTTGCCGGTGGCGCCGGCCACGGAGGTGAGTGCCTCGACCAGCGGCACGCCGGCGGCGAACATGGTGGCCAGCGTGCGCGCGTAGCGTGCGATGGCCGCCTTCACCAGGATCGGGCCGAGCACCGGCATCTTCAGCATGAAACGGTCCACGGACTCGCGGAGTTTCCGCGAACGCTTGTACGTGTAGAGGAAGAAGTAGATGCCGCCGCCGGTGACGGCCGCCAGCCACAAGCCATGTTCCTGCAACCCCTTCGAGAGGTCGATGACGAAGCGCGTGAACGCCGGCAAGTCGGCGCCGAAACCCTGGAAGAGGCTCTCGAACTGGGGGATGACGAAAATCAGCAGGATGACGGTGACGATAACGGCCACGACCATCACGGCGGCCGGATAGAACAGGGCCTTCTTGATCTTCTTCTTGAGGGCCTCGGTCTTTTCCTTGTAGGTGGCGACCTTGTCGAGCAGCGTTTCCAGGGCACCGGCCTGTTCGCCGGCCTCCACCAGGTTGACGAAGAGGTCGTCGAAATGGAGCGGATGCTTGGCCAGTGCCTCGTGGAGCGTGCTGCCGGCCTCGACCGTTGACTTGATGTCCAGCACCAGTCGCTGCACGGTCGGCTTGTCGTGGCCGGCGCCGATGATCTCGAGGGCCTGAACCAGCGGGATGCCCGACTGGAGCATGGTGGCCAACTGCCGCGAGAAGACGGCAATGTCCTCTGGAGTGGGCTTGCCACCGCGTCCACGGTTGCCCTGCTTGCGTACCTTCAGCGGGACGATGCCCTGCCGGCGCAGTTCGGCGCGGAGCGCAGTCTCGTTGGCCGCGAGGGAGCGGCCACTGACGCGGCTTCCCCGGCGATCCTTGCCTTCCCAAGTGAAGGCGAATTCCTTTTTGGCGGCCGTGGCCATGCGCGATTTCCTAGTCCACCGTCACGCGGTTCACTTCTTCGAGGCTGGTCAAACCCTCGCGCACCTTGTTGATGCCGGCGGTGCGCAGGTCCCAGACCCCGTCCTTGCGGGCCTGGTCCGCGATGGTGATCGCGTTGCCGCCCTCCATGATGATGCGACCGATGGCATCGGTCACCGGCATCACCTGATAGATGCCCACGCGGCCCTTGTAGCCGTCGGTGCAGGCCGCACAGCCCACCGGCCCGTAGATGCGCAGCCCGGCCGCGGCTTCCTCGGGAGCGAAGCCCTCGCGGATGAGGGCATCGCGCGGGATGTCCACTGGCGCCTTGCAGTGGTTGCAGAGGCGGCGGGCAAGACGCTGGGCGATGATCAGGCTGACCGAGGTGGCGATGGCATAGGGCTTCACGCCCATGTCCACCAGGCGGGTCAGGGTCTGCGGCGCATCGTTCGTGTGCAGGGTGGACAGCACGAGGTGCCCGGTCTGCGCGGCCTTGATGGCGATCTCGGCGGTTTCGAGTTCGCGGACCTCGCCCACCATGATGACGTCGGGGTCCTGCCGCAGGAAGGAGCGCAGCGCGCTGGCGAAGGTAAGCCCCACCTTGGGATTCACGTTCACCTGGTTCACGCCCGGCAGGATGATTTCCGCCGGATCCTCGGCCGTGGAGATGTTGGTGTCTTCGGTATTGAGGATGTTGAGCCCGGTGTACAGCGACACCGTCTTGCCGGAGCCCGTCGGTCCGGTGACGAGAATCATGCCCTGCGGCTTGGCGAGGTACTTGAGGTAGAGCTCGCGCTGCGCCGGCTCGTAGCCCAGCGCGTCGATGCCCAGCATCGCGCTGGACGGGTCGAGGATACGCATCACGATCTTCTCGCCGAAGAGCGTGGGGCAGGTGCTGATGCGGAAGTCCACCGAGCGCGTCTTGGTGAGCTTCATCTTGATGCGGCCGTCCTGCGGCACGCGGCGCTCGGCGATATCGAGACGCGCCATCACCTTGATGCGTGCGGCCAGTTTGCCGGCCAGTTGGACGGGTGGCGTCGCCGCTTCCTTGAGCACGCCATCGACACGCAGGCGCACGCGATAGCTTTTCTCGTAAGGCTCGAAATGGATGTCCGAGGCGGAACGCTTGATGGCATCCAGCATGATCTTGTTGACGAAGCGGACGATCGGTGCGTCCTCGATGTCTTCGCGCGCCTCTGCCTCCACGGGATCTTCGCCGCCGCCGACGTCGAGGTTCTCGAGGTCGAAATCGTCGTCCACCATGGATGACATGCCGGTATCGGCCTGCTCCAGGGCACGGGCGAGGACCTTCTGCAGCTTGTCCTCTTCGACCACCACGAGTTCGACATTGAGCGTCGTCTGGAAGCGGATCTCGTCGACGGCGTGGAGATTGGTGGGATCCGCCACGGCCACGAACAGGCGGCGACCACGCTTTACCAGCGGCAGCACATGATGCTTCTGCAGCAGTTTCTCGCTGACCAGCCGGATGACCTCGCCATCCACGGTCAGGGCATCGAGATCCAGCAGCGGGACGCCGAACAGCGCGGAGGCAGTGATGGCGATGTCGCGGGCCGGGACGAGGTTCTTCCTCACCAGCCAGGCGACCAGTGGTTCCTTGGCTTCCCGTGCAGCCCGAATGGCCTCGGCCATGGCCGCCTCGTCGATGAGGCGTTCCTGGACGAGCTTGTCCGGCAGACCCATGCTGCCGCCTGCCCGCAGGTTGGACATCGTACCGGTAGCTAGGAAGGCGGGGTCGTTCATGGCGAGGCGCAAGCACCCGGAATTTGACAGAAAGTCCAGCGGATAGGGTACCTCACCCGGCGCGTCAATCCACCCGCGAATCCGGCGAATGGGTCACAGAACGTCTGCACGGCCTTGCGGACGCCAGAAAACAGAAGGGCCCCCGAGGGGGCCCGTCCGTGACCGGAATGCCGGTCCGGTTGCCGTCGAGCGAGCCTGGAGGGTGAGGCTCGCCCGCTGACGCCGTCAGGCGCGGCAGTTGGAGGGGAGGTACTTGCCCAGCACGTCGGTGGTGTTGGCGCCGGAGTTGCCGCCCGTGGACTCGATGGCGCCCGCCGGGGCCGTGGCGCGACCGCAGACCCAGATGACGTCGTTGTTGTTGCTGACCAGCGGCTTGAGGGCCAGGATCTTGCCGGCGATCTGGG
>JBJTPC010000310.1:0-13556 GCA_046074905.1 Gammaproteobacteria bacterium | reverse complement strand
CTACCGCCACCGGCCACCAGCACGGGGCGCTCCGCCGCTGCCAATCTCCCGGCGGCGAGCTGCAGGGCGGATTCAGCGGGATGGGGCACCGCGACCTCCATGGCCTGCAATACCTCACCCGCCCACGTCAGGACGGGGGGCAGGCCGGTCGCCGGTTCGCGCAGCACGTCCCGCGGAATCTCCAGATAGGCGGGCAAGGGCCGTGCGGCGCGCAGCCCCCGGAATACATGGGCCAATGCCGCCGGCAAATCCTGCTGCTGCGTGATGCGTTGGCTGAATCCGGCGACACGGGCCCCGATCCCGAACTGGTCCGTCAATTCATGCAGGTAACCGCGTCCGGTACCAATCTCGCCGCGGCGGTTCTCGCTGGAGATCACCAGCAATGGCACGGAGTCCGCGTAGGCCTGTCCCATCGCGGTGGCGATGTTTGTCAGGCCGGGCCCGGTGATGGTGAAGCAGACGCCCACCTGCCCCGACACCCTGGCGTAGCCATCCGCCATGAACCCCAGGCCCTGCTCGTGCCGCGCCGCCACATGGCGGATGCCCGAGGCGGCAAGTCCGCGGTAGAGCTCGAGGTTGTGCACGCCCGGAATGCCGAAAACATGACGCACCCCGAGCGCCTCCAGGGCTTCGATCAGGTAGGTACCGACGGTCTGCTGCATGCATTGCTCCGGAGAATTTCAGCGGATACCGCGCCAGGTGACCGGCTGCACCCGCGGGAGGATGATTCCCCAACCGAGGATGCCGAGTCCGTTCACCAGGCAGGCGAGAAGGAAGGCGAGCGTGTAGTTGCCGGTGCTCGCGACCAGCAGTCCGGTGATTGCCGGCGCGAGGATGCCGGCGAGATTGCCACAGAAGTTCTGGATGCCGATCCACCGACCGGTGGCCAGTGGACCCGCCATGGTCTGGCCAATGGCGAAGGTGGCGGGAGAGCAAAACCCCAGAAAGATCTCGTAGATGAACAGACAGGCGATCGCCCCCTCGACGGGCAGCACCATCATTCCGGCCATCGCACCGATGGACACCGCATGGCTGAGCACCATGCTGCCCTTGTAGATGGTCGAGGCTGCCCCGCCACGCCGGACCCAGCGGTCCGTGAACCAGCCGGACCCGAGCGCGCAGACCGCATTCACCACATACGCACCACTCAGGACCCAGGCCATCTCCTCCATGGAGAAGCCGCGAACATCCACGAGGTAAAGTGGCATGAAGGACAGGATGAAATACCAGTTGTAGTTGCCCGCGAAATGACCCAGCGAGGTTCCCCACAGGCCGCGTTGCCGCAGCAACTCCGCATACCCCGGACCATCCCCGGTGGCAGCCACGGCCGACGGCGGCCGCAGTTGGCGTGCGAACCGCAGCCACGGCAACAACCACAGCAACGACAGCGCTCCGAAGAGGATGAAGACAGCACGCCAGCCGACCTCCGCCATCAACAGGCCACCGGCGAAGGTACCCACCGCCGGTCCGACCAGATAGCCGAAACTGATTGCACCGTTGGCAGATCCGCGTTGGTGCTCGGGCACGTGGGTGGCGAGCAGGCTCGAACTGGTCGGAAATACGGCGCTCTCGCCGGCGCCAAGCAGCAACCGCAAGACCAGCAGGCCGAACAGACCACCGGCGAAACCGGTCAGCAGGGTCGCCACCGACCAGAGGAACACGCCCACGGCCAGCACGCGATGCGCGCCGAATCGCTCGGTCGCCCAGCCCACCGGGACCATGAAGGCGACGTAGGTCCAGTAGAACGAGGAGGCAAGCAGCCCGTACTGCGCCTCGTCGAGACCGAGTTCCTGCTTGATCAACGGAGCGGCTGTCGCCAGATTGCCGCGGTCGACGTAACTGATGAACAACGCGGCCGCAAGCAACAACACGAGTTGCCGTGGCGTCACGGCCGTGTCCGCAGCGCCGCCCGGCAGCGGCGCCTTTCCCGGATTCCGATTCTCGGTCATGTACCCTCTCCCGTCATTGCCGTGGTCAGCACCAGCTTGCCGATGTGCTGGCTGGATTCCATGAGTCGATGTGCCTCTGCGACCTGTTCGAGCGGGAACACTGCATGCACCATCGGGCGCACCGCGCCGGTCGCGAACAGCGGCCAGACCTCGCGCGCCAGATCGGCGGCAATCGCACCCTTCTCTGCCGTGGTGCGTGGCCGCATGGTCGAGCCGGTGATGCGCAAACGACGGCGCATCACCTGGAACAGGTCGAGGCGCGGCACAATGGCGCCGTGCATGGTGGCCACCTGGACGAGGCAGCCATCCTGGGCCAGCGAGGCAAGATTGCGCTCGAAGTAGGGAGCACCGACGATATCCAGCACGATATCCACACCCCGCCCGGCGGTGAGATCCGCGATGCGCTGCGCAAAGTCCTCGCGGCGGTAGTCGATGGCAGCCACCGCACCGAGACGCACGCAAGCGAGGCACTTTTCGGCGGAACCGGCGGTCGCGTAAGCCTTGCCACCCATGGCATGCACCAGTTGCAGGGCAGTGACCCCGATACCGCTGGTCCCACCATGCACCAGCACCGAGGCCCCGCGCCGGAATTGGCCGTGCAGGAACAGGTTGGCCCACACCGTGAAGAAAGTTTCGGGAAGCGACGCGGCGCCGACCGCATCGCAACCGTCCGGCCAAGGCAGGCACTGCGTGGCGGGCACGACACAGTACTCCGCATACCCACCCCCGTTGGCAAGCGCAGTGACGCGGTCACCGACCCGCCAGAGCTCCACCGCCGCACCACGGGCCACCACCTCACCGGCCACCTCCAGGCCCATCACGGGACTGGCGCCCGGGGGCGGTGGATACTTGCCTTCGCGCTGGGCAATGTCAGGCCGGTTCACACCGGCCGCATGGACACGAATCAACACCTCGTCCTGGCACGGCACCGGCACGGGCATCCGTCCGATGGCAAGCACCTCGGCGCCACCGGTGCCCCGCGCCACGACATGGCGCATCGATTCGGGCAGGATCGTCATCAGTAATCGTCCGTCAGCGCAAAGTCATCGGCGCGGTCACGCCAGCGACCCCGCGTGAAATCCGGGAAGTCGACACTTCGGCCCTCGCGGACAGAAGCCTCGCTGAGCGGGGTGATCGCGCTCCAGGTCGCGGCATCGTAGACATCCTGCGGCGTCGGCAGGCCGCGCTTGGCGCTTTCCACGAAGGCGTGCAACACGAAGAAATCCATGCCGCCGTGGCCGGCACCCTCGGCGTCGCCACCATGTCGCCGCCACAGGGGATGGTCATACCGGTCGAGCCAGGCCTGGGCCGGTTCCCAGCGATGCGCCTCGCTGGCACCCTCGATGTGGATCGAACGATTCACGTCCATCCACAGGCCCTTCGTGCCCTGCACCCGGAACCCCAGCGAATACGGTCGCGGCAGCGAGGTGTCGTGCTGGAGCAGGATCGTCTCACCATTCGCGCAGGCAAGTTGCGTGGTGACCACATCACCGAGGGCGAAACGTACCCGGGTATTGGGATGGTCGGGCCCGCCCTTCCGCCGTACGTACTCATGCAGACCTCGCGCCTTGCTGGCGAAACTCGCGAGCCGCGTGAAGCGGTTGCCGCGGTTGATGCGCGCCATCATCGCCAGCGGCCCGACCCCATGGGTCGGGTACAGGTCACCGTTGCGGGTCACCGAGTGCTGCGTACGCCAACGGGCCTCCGAGTAGCCTTTCTCGCCGAACTCGGCACCGCTGTCGTAGGGCGTCTTGCCGTCATTGAACTTGACGCCCCGCAGGTCATGCTGGTAGCCGCCCTGAAGGTGCACGAGTTCGCCGAACACGCCCTGACGCACCATGTTGAGCACCGCCATGACGTCGCGCCGGTAGCAGACATTCTCCAGCATCATCACCTGCGCCTGATGCCGTTCCGCAGCCCGCACCACACGCCAATGGTCCTCCAGAGTGATGCCGAGGACCACCTCGGTCCCCACGTAGCGAATACCTGCCTCGAGCGCGTCGAGGATCATCGGTGCATGCCACTCCCAGGGCGTGGAAATGACCACCGCATCGAGCGTGCGGTCCTCGAGCAGGCGCCGATAGGCATGGACGTCCCCGGCATGCAAGGCTGGCAGCGGACGACCGGCAGCCGTCACCTGCTGCACGGCCGTGGCCAGCATGCCGGGATCCGTATCGCACAGGGAAACCACCTCCACATCGCGGCGGCGAAGCGCCAGATCCAGGTGGTCCTGACCGCGGAGGCCCGTGCCGATGAAGCCGAGGCGCAGGGCTGGCGACGGGCCTGCCCTGCCCACGGCCGACCAGCCCAGCGCCGCAGCGCCGAGCGCACCCGTGAGGAAATCCCGCCGTGGGTACTCCGCCATCCGTCCCCTCCCCGCCGACCACCCCGCCGGCACGCCTTCCCGGCCGCGAAGATACCGCATCGAGGCCGCGACCGTGGTTTCCTGCAGGCAAACAATGGCGCACACTCGCGGCAGCAACGCTCAGGGAGTCCCCCGTGAAGATCACCCCCATCGTGCTGGCCTTCCCGGTATTCCTGCTGGCCATCGCCGCCGAAGCTTTCCATGCCCATCGACGCAGGTCGCACACCTACAATCTCGCCGACGCCCTCACCAGCATTCATTTCGGCTGCCTCAGCGAGGTGGAGCGGACGCTCGCCCGCCTGCTGGTCACGGCCATCTACGCGGCCGTGTACGCGCAATTCCATGCCTTCGAGCTCTCGGCGACCGACTGGCGCGTCTGGGTCGGTGCCTTGCTTGCTTACGACTTCTGCTATTACTGGGTTCATCGCTTCGGACACCAGGTGAACCTGGTCTGGGCCTCGCACCAGGTCCACCACTCCTCCGAGTACTTCAATCTCTCCACTGCGCTGCGCCAGACCGCGACCGGCTCACTGCTCAAGTGGCCGTTCTACCTCGGCCTGGCGGTGGTCGGCGTACCACCGGTGGTATTCGCCACAGTGGCGCTCATCGATCTCCTCTACCAGGTCTGGGTGCATACGGAGCAGGTGGGGCGACTGGGCTGGCTGGACCGGGTGTTCGTCACCCCCTCCAACCACCGCGTGCATCATGGCCAGAACGACTACTGCATCGATCGCAACTTCGGCGGCATCCTGATTCTCTGGGATCGGCTGTTCGGCACCTACGCCGAAGAGCGAACCGTCGAACCCGTCGTTTACGGGGTGCGCAAGCCGTTCCACAGCCTGAACCCGGTTTGGGGCAACCTGGTCCACTACCGGGACCTGTGGCGGGCGAGTCGCACCGCTCCTGACTGGCGGTCCGCCCTCGCGGTCTGGTTCGGGCCACCCGAAGGGTGGAATCAGCAGGTGCCGGCAATGTCCTTTGCCGGCTTCCGCCGTTACGAACCGCTGGTGTACGGTGGGAACCGCGTGGCGGTACTCCTGCAGTCCGCCCTGTTGATCGGCCTCACGTTCCACTACATCCTCATGGCGGTCAGCCTGGATTGGCCGCTCCGCCTGCTCGAAGGCGCGCTCATCCTCGCCGGCAGCGTTCTGGTCAGTCGCCAACTGGAAGGTCGGTGGCAGTTCTTCGGCAGGTCTTCGCCCGACCTCCCCGCCACATCCACGGAGGGCGGACGATGACACCTGAAGGCTTCACGGATCTGTTGCTGGCCCTGACCTGTCTGCTGCTGGCGTGGCATCTGCGACGACGTTCGGCGGGGTTGCAGGTCGCGCTGCTGGTCATCGGCATGGCAGCCGGCCTGGGAGTGGCGCGCTTCGAGGGCGCCGACTGGGCGCTGGGGCCCCATCGCTTCGCCGTCATCGTCGCCGGGACTGCCGCGCTGCCCTTGCTGGCCTGGAGCTTGCGCTGGCCCGGGAGTCTGCCGGCGACGCAACCGCGGGCCGCGTGCATCACCATCGTCTTCGGCGGTGCGCTGGGCGTGATCCTGGCAGGACTCTCGGGGATCACGTTCTGGCCACTGCTCTGCCAGGCCATGGCGCTGGCGGGTCTGGTGGCGGCCGCATGGCACCGCCGCCATCCCCGTCTGGTCGTGGGGGTCCTCCTGCTGCTCGGTGCCGCTGGCGTGCAGGTGTCGGACGGCGTCTTCGCCGGACTGCCGGCCACCGCCCTGCTCCACCTGCTGCTCGCTGCCGGCCTCGTCGCGGCCACCACGGCAAACGACGGCGCACGGCATTGACAGGGCAATCCATCAACAACAGACTCTGCGGGGGACTGCGGCTCGCCGGGGTCCGCTCATGGTTTCCAGTCCCTCACTTCGGGAGTAACGACCCATGCGAACCGCTTTCTGGTGCGTCCTCGTTGCCGGCCTGCTGCCGATCGTCTCGGTGAGCCTCGCAAAGGCCGGGGTGAAAGGTTATGACAACCGCAACCCGCGCGAATGGCTGTCCCGCCTGACCGGCTGGCAACAGCGTGCCAATGCTGCCCAGCAAAATGCCTGGGAGGCGTTCGCGCTGTTTTCGGTCGCGGTCATTCTCGCCACGCTCGGCAACGCGCCCAGCGACCGTGTCGATACCCTCGCCCTGGTGTTCGTCGCCGCCCGCGTCGTCTACCTGATCTGCTATCTCGCCGACTACGCCCTGCTGCGCTCGCTGGTGTGGCTGGTGGGCTTCGGCTGCACGCTGGCCATTTTCCTGGCGGCTGGCTGAAGCCATTCCGACCAGCAACAGAGAAGGAAGCAATCGATGAAAACCGTCCTCGACCGCGGCGTACTTGCCAAGGCCCTGTTGCTAGGCGCCATGTTGACCGTGCCCGGCGCAGCTTACTCGCAGGCCGGCGCCCAGGGGCCGAAGCCTTCCCATTACGTGAAGTACCGCAAGGGGGTGTTCACCCTGATCCGCTGGAACTTCGCGCCCATGGCCGCCGTGGTGAAAGGCGAGGCGCCCTACGACCGTGCCCGGTTTGCGACCCAGGCGGCGCGTGTCGCAGCGCTGGCACCGATGATCACCGAGGGATTCGACCCCTCCACCAAGGGCGCCAAGGGCACCGAGGCGAAGGACGAAATCTACGGGGAACTGGCCGAGTTCAACCGCTTGGCCAAGGACCTCGAAACGAAGGCCAACGCGCTCGCCAAGGCGGCACAGGGCGGGGACCTCGCGCAGATCAGACCCGCCTTCGCTGCCGCCGGCAAGGCCTGCGGCGCCTGTCACGATCGCTTCAAGGCGGACTGAGCGCCGCCGACCGGACCCGCGGCTCCGGGCCTAGAAGGCCTCGAGTACCGCGGGGGGAGCCGCCCACAGCAGCGCGACGAACACCGCCGCCACCACGACCAGCCAGAGGACCGCGCGGAGCCACAATTCGGCACCAATGTCCTCGGTGGGCGACACGTCGGGCCGCCGACCGGTCAGCATCGCCAGCACCAGGGGCTGTCCCGCCCAGAAGCGATAGACCAGCACCGCGGCCACGTGCAGGAGCACCAGCACGGGAATCCACTCGCCGACTTCGTGATGCAAGCCGGACAGCCAGTTGCTGGTCTCCGGCGCCACCCAGCCATAGAACGGCCCGGTGTTCATCACCTCGTCATTGGCGAAAAGTCCCATCAGGCCCTGCAGGAGCAACACGGCCCAGATGCACAACGCCGCCCACCCGCCGCTCGGCGGATGGCCCGCATGCGCAGGCAAGGCGCGATCGCGGAGTAGGCGGAGATGCCCGATGACGGCGGCCGGTCCGACCAGGAACGAGGCGAATCGGGCAGTACGTGTACCGAACAGGCCCCATCCGAGGCGGAATACCACCAGCACGATGATGGCGTAGCCGCAGTACTGGTGGACGGTGAACCACTCGTCGAGGTTCTCGCCCGTCCACCAGGCGCCGATGACGGCCACCGCCAGCATCCAATGCACACAACGGACCGGCGTGTCCCAGACCTTCGTTCCCGTTCCGCTCGAACTCATCTTCATCTCCATGCTGAACCTGACGATGCCTTATCCTAGCGTTCCCAGCCTTGGAGCCGCCATGTGCCCGAACGCGGACGTTCCCGCCGTCACCCCTGTCGGCGTCTTTCGACGCTTTGCCGCCGGATTCTATGATGGACTCCTGTTGCTGGCCCTGTCGCTGCTGGCCGTCGCCGCGGTGCTGGTCGCGTCGGGCGGCTTCAGCCAACCGGTCGGGGTCCTGCGTCGTGCCAGTATCGGCGAAACCCTCGCGAATCTGCTGGCGATCGGCCTCTGCACGGTGTTCTATTTCGGCCATGGCTGGCGCAAGGCAGGACAATCGCTGGGGATGAAAGCATGGAAAATCCGTGTCGAGCGCCTGGACGGCACCCTGCCGACTTGGAGCGATACGCTGCGGCGACTGGGATTCGCCGCACCCTTCTACCTTTCCCTGCTGGTGGCCGTCCTGGCCCTGATGCTGCATCGCCCGGTGCTGGCCATCGTGATGGCCTTGCCGATGGCCGGCAACGTGGCGTGGATGCTCTGGCGTCGGGAGGGTGCCTTGCAGGACCGCTGGTCGGCCACACGCGTGGTGCGGGGCGATTGAGCGCTAGCGCGTGCGCGCGATGAGTGCTGTGGTGACCACGGCGAGAACACCCACCGGTGCCCAACCGATCAGCACCGGATCGAGCCCGTAGACCTGTCCGCTGTTCTCCAGGGTCCGGGTGAACAGGAAGAAAACCACGCCGATCAGGATGCCCGTGACCGTCTGTCGACCCGCTCCCGTCGAGCGCATTGGCCCGAACACGAAGGGGACCGCCAGCATGCAGACCAGCACCACGCTGAGCGTGCGCGCAACACGCGACCAGAGCGCAATGGCATGGGGCGTCGCGTCGAGCCCGTTGCTGCGCTGGTAATCGACGTACCGCCACAGTCCGCTGATCGACAGGGACGCGGGATTGACCACCGCGAGACCGAGGAAATCCGGGGAAAGCGTCGTCTCGAGTTCGTGGTCCGTCGGTCCTCCGGTCACCACTCCGCGCTCCCCGAGGCGGGTTTCGCGCCAATCCGCCAGGCGCCAGCGGCCGGCGGACAGGGGGCGCGCGGTACTGGCCCGGGCCATGGCCACCAAACGCCCGTCCGCCGCGAATTCGAACAGCGTCATCCCCCCGAAACTGCCATCGGCGCTCTGCTGACCGAACGAGACGATCCGCGAACCATCCCGCACCCAGGCGCCCCCCGTCCCGGCCGCGGCCCCGAGTTCCACATCGGAAAACTTGGCGAACACCTTGGTCTGGCGGGCGTAGCGGTCCAGGGGCGGCGCCACCACCTCGCCCAGTACCCACATCAAGGCCATCAGGATGGCACCGGCACCTGCGGCCGCATAAGCCATGCGCCACACGGATACCCCGGCGGCGCGCAGCGCCACCAATTCGCTGTCGCGCTGCAGCGTCCCGAGCCCGAGCAAGGTACCGACCAGGGCCGCCATCGGCATCAACTCGAAAGCCTGTGCGGGCAACTGGAAGGCCGTGAAGACGAACGCATCGGCGAGATCGTAGGTGCCGGTACCGATATCGTCCTGTTGCCCGAGGAACACGAACAGGGCACCGAGGGATAGCAGGACTGCCATCACGAGTGAGGTGTAGAGCAGGGCCGTGCCGGCCAGATGGCGGTCCAGCCGCTTCATGGCGCCGCCTCCGCAACCTGGACGGGTCGTCGCCACCACGGTGCCTGGCGGTACAGCAGCAACAGGGCCAGCAGCATCACCAGTAAATGCACCCACCACACCCCGACCCAGGGGCCCGTCTTGCCCTTTTCCAACCACACCCGCGCGGCACCGATCAGGTTGCTGTAGATGAAGTAAAGCAGGATTGCGTAACCCATGCGGGCATAGCGCCCCTGGCGTGGTTGCAGGCGCGACAACGGCACCGCCAGCAGGGCGAGCAGTACGGTCATCAGGGGCAGCGATACCCGCCATTGCCACTCGGCGAGATCGCCGGGATCGCCGGACAACCAGAGCTGTCGCGTCGACTTCGCCTCGCGCCGGTCGGTCGCTGCCCCGGCCCCCGCGATGCGGACGGGGATGGTGTGCTCGGCAAATGCAATCCGGCGATAGCCGGGCTCACCCGGCGTGCCGGCGTGCCGCTCGCCGGCAAACAGGCGGATGACGTGCAGTTCGCCGCCTTCGGCCACCTCGTGGACAGCGCTCTCTGCCGTGGCGACCTCGATGGCATCGCCATCGCGGCGTTCCACGAACACGCCGAGCAGGCGACCATCCGGCGCTATCCGCTCGGCGTAGAACACGGCCTGGCCGCCGGCGAAGGCACGGAACT
Organism: Gammaproteobacteria bacterium; assembly: GCA_046074905.1. Taxonomy (GTDB): domain Bacteria; phylum Pseudomonadota; class Gammaproteobacteria; order Steroidobacterales; family Steroidobacteraceae; genus CAIOHZ01. Next base: position 3,421 of record JBJTPC010000310.1, on the reverse strand, counting down.
TGCCCGCCTCCAACTGGCCGAACTGGGCATCGCGCAGGGCCTCGCGCCGCAACTCCTGGGCCCGTGCCGACGCGGCTGGCGCGAGATCCAGCGTCAGCCAGGCCAGTGCCGCCGCCACGACGGTCGCCAGCCCCAGCACCGGGCGCAGCAGCGATGCCGGGCCGCGACCGCAGGCCTGCATCGCGGCCATCTCGCTCTCGTGATACAGGCGCCCCAACCCCATCACCACCGCAAGCAGCATGCCCACCGGCACCAGGACCGTGAGATTCTGGATGGACGTCAAGCCGATGACGGCACCGACAATCTCGCGCGGCAACTGGCCGGATGCTGCCTGGCCCAGGACCCGCGCCACCTGATTGGAGACGAGGATCACCAGCAGCACGCCCGTCACCGCCGCCCAGGCAATGGCGACCTCGCGCAGGACATAGCGATCGAAGGTGCCGAGACGGATGAAGTACACTGGAGGCCTTTGGCGACAGCACGCCGGCGTGAAACTACACCATCCGCCCGCGGTGCCCAAGCCGCTCCCCAGCCGGAGGTGTCCAGATGGAATTCTACGCAGTGGCGGGCGGGCCGTCCGCGAGGTCGATGGCCTGTGCCGTGGTCGGTGTTTTCGAGGGGGGCGACCTGCCCGCGTCCGGTCTGGCCGCCGACACGCGGCGCGGAGGGCGCATTGCGTCCCTGCTGAAGGCCGGTGACTTCCATGGTCGCACCGGCGAGGTCTGGCTGCTGGATGGCAGCCCGAAAACCCTCCTGGTCGGACTCGGCACGCGCAAGTCTTGGTCACGCAGGGCCTACCGCCGTGCCGTCACTACCGCCATCCAGTCGCTGGCGAAAACCCAGGTCACCGATGCCCTCCTGCTGTTCGGCCAGGAGCCCGTGCCCGAAACCGATACCTACTACCGTGCACGTTTTCTCGCCGAGGGGACGCTGGCGGCGCTTTACCGCATCAACGACTTGAAGTCCGGCAAGAAGCCGACCCCACCGAAACTCGCCCGCGTCGGACTCGCAGTGGCGGACAAGGGTGATCTCAAGGGCGCCCGTCGCGGCCTGGAGCACGGCGCCGGCATCGGCGCCGGCGTCGCACTCACCCGCAATCTCGCCAACCTCCCGGGCAACGTCTGCACGCCCACCCACCTCGCGAATACCGCGCGGGAACTGGCACGCCGCCACCGGTCGATACGGGTCCGCGTGCTTGCTGTAGCGGAGATCCGTCGCCTGAAGATGGGATCCTTCCTCTCGGTGGCACGTGGCTCCGAGGAGCCATTGCGCTTCATCGTGATGGAGTATCGTGGCGGCCGGCCCGGTACCGCGCCGATTGCCCTCGTCGGCAAGGGCATCACCTTCGATACCGGCGGCATCAGCCTGAAGCCCGGTGCCGCCATGGACGAGATGAAGTTCGACATGGGCGGTGCCGCCAGCGTCTTCGGCACCTTCGAGGCACTGGCCACGCTGCAGGCCCCGGTGAATGTGGTCGGGCTGGTCGCCGCCTGCGAGAACATGCCGAGCGGCCGCGCCACCAAGCCGGGCGATATCGTCAAGTCGATGCAAGGCACCACGATCGAGGTGCTCAACACCGATGCCGAGGGTCGCCTGATCCTTTGCGATGCCCTCACCTACTCCCGCCGCTTCAAGCCGCGCGCCGTCATCGACATCGCCACACTGACCGGTGCCTGCGTGGTGGCCTTGGGCGCACCCTACTCCGGCCTGATGGGCAACGACGACGAGTTGGTGCGCGACCTGGAGACGGCCGGTCGACGCGCGGATGATCGTGCCTGGCATCTGCCCATCGGCGAGGAGTACGTCGAGATGCTGCGGAGCAACTTCGCGGACCTCGCCAATATCGGTGGACGTGACGCCGGTGCACTCACGGCCGGTGCTTTCCTCTCGCGCTTCACCGAGGGCCTCAAGTGGGCTCACCTCGACATCGCCGGTACCGCCTGGCTCGGGGGCGCGCAGAAGGGCGCCACGGGTCGCCCGGTGCCCCTGCTGGTTGATTACCTCCTGCGTCAGGGCTGACGCCCCCGCCCCACGGATTTTTCCTGCGAGTCGACATGGACAAGAGCTACCAGCCCCAGGATATCGAGCAACGCCTCTACGCGAAATGGGAGGCGGAGGGCTGCTTCGCACCACGTGCCGAGGATGACGGCAAGCCTGCCTACTGCATCGTGATTCCGCCACCGAATGTCACCGGCACCCTGCACATGGGGCATGCCTTCAACAACACGGTGATGGATACCCTGGTGCGATTCCACCGAATGGAGGGCCACGACACCCTCTGGCAACCCGGGACGGACCATGCCGGCATCGCCACCCAGATGGTGGTGGAGCGGCAACTGAATGCCGAGGGCAAGACCCGTCACGACCTGGGTCGTGATGCCTTCCTTGACCGTATCTGGACCTGGAAGGCCCAGTCCGGCGGCACCATCAACTCGCAGTTGCGCCGGCTCGGCAGCTCGCTCGACTGGACGCGCGACCGCTTCACCATGGACGAGGGCCTCTCGAAGGCGGTGACGGAAGTCTTCGTCCGCCTCCATGAGGAAGGACTCATCTACCGTGGCAAGCGGTTGGTGAATTGGGACCCGGTGCTGCATACCGCCTTGTCGGACCTCGAGGTGCTGGCGCAGGAGGAGCAGGGTTCACTGTGGCATTTCCGCTATCCGCTCGCCGACGGCAGCGGTCACCTGGTGGTGGCCACGACACGCCCGGAGACCATGCTGGGCGACACCGCCGTTGCCGTGCATCCGGAAGACGAACGCTATGCTCATCTCGTGGGCAAGCACAGCCGGCTACCGCTCGCGGACCGCGAGATCCCGATCATCGCGTACGACTACTTCGACCGCGAGTTCGGCACCGGTTGCGTGAAGATCACGCCCGCCCATGATTTCAACGACTACGAGATGGCGCAGCGCCACGGACTGCCGCTCATCAACATCCTCACCAAGGATGCCCACCTCACCGATGACGTCCCCGCCGACTATCGCGGTCTCGAGCGATTCGCGGCGCGCAAGCGCGTGGTGGCGGACCTCGAAGCTCTCGGCCTGCTGGCCGAGGTGAAGCCGCACACGCTCATGGTGCCGCGCGGCGACCGCAGCAACGCCGTGGTGGAGCCCTGGCTGACCGACCAGTGGTACGTGCGCATCGCACCCCTCGCGGAGCCGGCCATCCAGGCGGTCGAACAGGGGCGCATCCAGTTCGTGCCGGCCAATTGGGATCGCACCTACTACGAATGGATGCGCAACATCAAGGACTGGTGCATCTCGCGGCAACTCTGGTGGGGTCATCGCATCCCCGCCTGGTACGACGAGACCGGCCAGGTCTACGTGGGCCGCGACGAGGCCGAGGTGCGCAAGAAGCATGGACTCGGCGTGGAAATCCCCCTGGCGCGCGACGAGGACGTGCTGGATACCTGGTTCTCTTC
>JBJTPC010000309.1:0-7405 GCA_046074905.1 Gammaproteobacteria bacterium | reverse complement strand
TGTCACGGTCGCCCGAAATGGTCGACGTCCTGCGCGGAGCCGTGCGTCAGTTGCCGCTCCTCGTCGAGCAATTGGCCGGCGGCGGGGAACTTCCGGAGGCCGCTGGCTGGGCGGCGGCGCGCCTGCATGCGCTCACCGAGGGCCGCGAGTTGGCGGGAGTGGAACTGCCGATGGCGCTCGAGACCGGCGCACCTCGACCGCCAGGCGCGCCGGTCATCGTGACGCCGCTGACGTTGGCCCGCGACGCCGACCTGGCTGCGGCCGTGCCGGCCATCGCACCGCCGGTCGAGGCCGAGCGGGAAGTGGAGGAGCAAGGGCCGTCGCTCGATACCGAGCCGCTGCCCGAGGCTGCGCCGGAAATGCAATCCGACGCCGAGACCGCACCGCCGTCCTTCGTCGACCAGCAGTTGGCCGAGATCTATCGCGCCGAGACCGCTTCCCATCTCGCCGCGATCCGCTCTTTCCTGCGTGAATGCGTGGGGCATGCGCCTCCCCACCGGGTGAGCGAGGCCCTCCACCGTGCCTGCCATACCTTGGCCGGTGCCTCGAAGATGGCAGAGGTGCCCGAAGGCGTCCGTCTGGCGGAGCCACTGAACCTCTATCTGCGCAAACTGCACGACCACGGTCTCGGCCTGTCGCCCGATGGCCTCGTGGTCCTCACGGAGGTGGCGGATGCGCTGGAGCAAGTGGCCGCGACCTTTGCCGAGCCGTCCGCCCGGCCCGCCTCGCACGATGCCTTGCTGACCCGGCTCGATGACCTGCGTCTCCTGCTGGATCTGGAAATCGCCGCAGAGTCCCTGCCGACCCCGCCGCCTGAGGCGGAAGCGGTGTCTTCGTCCGTGCCTCTCCCGGAAGCCGAGCCGGCTGCAGAGTCCGCGCCTGAAGCCGCGCCGCCGCCGCCTGCCCCTGCGGTCGTCACGCCGGCAAGCGCCGAGGTGGACCGCGAGATTGCGGCAGTGTTTGCGGAAGAGGCGCGGGAGTTGCTCGAGTCGGCGGATGCCGCGCTCCTGGCGTGGCGTGCCAATCCGGGCAGTGTCGAGGCGCCCGCGGCCCTGAAGCGTGCGTTGCACACCCTCAAGGGTGGGGCACGCATGGCGGGCCTCCTCGAGATGGGCACGCTGGGTCACGAGGCCGAGTCGCTGCTCGAGAGGGCGGAGTGGTCCGGGCACATCGCAGCATCTTCCACGGGGCTGCCACCCTTGCTGGACTTGCTGCAGGCCACCTTGGACCACCTTGCCGCACAGCGCGATGGTTTGCTGGCGGGCCGTCGCGACACCGCAAATGCCGAGTTGCTGGCCAGCATCCGCGCGGCCACCCTGGAGCCGCAGGCGCCTTTGGTGGTCTCACCGCCGACGGCAACCCCTGAGATGGCGCCCGTCGGGGTGGCTGCGTCCACCGCGTCGACATCCGAGACACCGCCTGCCATGGCACCGGCGCCCGTCACCGCCGAGTCCGCGCCGGTACCGGTCGCTGAGCCCGTGTCCGCGGCCGAGCCACGCGAGTTGGCGCGCGTCGACGCCGAGTTGCTCGACGAACTCCTCAACCATGCGGGCGAGGTGAGTATCCTCCGTGCCCGCCTCGAGCAGCAGTGGAACTCGGTCGAGGCCAACCTCGCCGAACTGTCCCGCGTGACCACGCGTCTCAAGGAGCAGCTGCGGCGACTGGAACTCGAGACGGAAGCACAAATCCTGGCCCGTCACGAAACGGATGCCCACCGCGGCGCCTTCGATCCGCTCGAGTTGGATCGCTATTCGTCGTTGCACCAGTACAGCCGGGCGCTGGCCGAGAGCGCAGCGGATGTGGCCAGCCTGCAGTCCCTGCTGGAACAGCAGACGCGGGATGGCCAGAACCTGCTGATGCAGCAGGCGCGGAGCGTCAGCGACCTGCAGAACGGCCTGATGCGCAGCCGCATGGTGGCGTTCCAGCGCCACGTCCCGCGGTTGTCGCGACTGGTGCGCCAGGTGGCCGCGCAGACCGGCAAGCGCGCCGAGCTGGTGGTCACGGGGGCCAGCGGCGAGCTCGACCGACAAGTCCTCGAGCGTCTGACGGGTCCTTTCGAGCATCTGCTGCGCAATGCCGTCGTGCACGGCATCGAGAACCCCGCAGTCCGCGAACGCGCCGGTAAGTCCGCCGAGGGTCGGATCGAGGTGGCGCTGCATCGCGAGAATGCGGAAATGGTCATCACGATCGCGGATGACGGTGCCGGACTCGACCTGTCCGCCATCCGCGAGCGCGCGCGTGCGCGCGGCCTCGTTCCCGCGGGTGCGGTGCTGACCGATGGCCAGGCCATGCAGTTGGTATTGGAGCCTGGCTTCTCCACCGCCCGCGAGGTGACGGCCGACGCCGGTCGCGGGGTCGGGATGGATGTGGTGGCCACTGCCGTCAAGAAACTGGGCGGCAGCCTGCAGATGGCCAGCGTTGCCGGCCGTGGTGCGCGCTTCACCTTGCGACTGCCGTTCACGCTGGCAATCAGCCAGGCACTGGTGGTGCGTACTGCCGATGAGCTCTATGCACTGCCCTTGCCGACCGTGGAGGCCGTGGTGCGCCTGCCCCGCCAGGAGGTCATGCGGCATCTGGCCGCCACGACACCCACTTACGACTACGGTGGCCAGAGCTACCGTGTCGATCACCTGGCTCGCTATCTCGGGGCGCCGCTGACCCAGCTGCCCGAGCAGGAGGCCTCCGTGCCGGTCGTACTGGTGCGCGCCGGCGAGCGGAGCGCGGCACTGGTGATCGACGAATTGCTCGGTAACCGCGAGGTCGTGGTGAAGCCGGTCGGGCCCCAGGTCTCCGCGATCGAGGGCATCTCCGGCGCCACCATCCTCGGCGATGGCCGGGTGGTGCTGCTGCTCGACTTGCCCAGCCTGGTGCGTATCGGGGTGCCGGTCGGCGAGTCGCCGATCGCCGAACGGCAGGACCGTCGTGCCCATGCCCTGGTCGTGGATGACTCGATCACGGTCCGTCGCGTCACGCAGCGTCTGCTGGAGCGGCACGGGATGCGCGTCAGCACCGCACGCGACGGCATCGATGCGCTGGCGGTCCTGCAGGACCATCTCCCGGACATCGTGCTGCTGGACATCGAGATGCCGCGCATGGATGGCTACGAGTTGGCGGCACACCTGCGGGCGGATGTCCGCCTCCGGGAGGTTCCCATCGTCATGATCACGTCGCGCGTCGGCGAGAAGCACCGGGCCAAGGCCATCGAACTCGGTGTCGACGACTATCTCGGCAAGCCGTATCAGGAGAGCCAGTTGCTCGATGCCATCGAGCCGTTGCTGGCCCGGCATCTGTCGGGGCGGAGCCACTGAGTCGCGCCATGGAGAACGCCGCCGAAATCTTCTGCACCTTGCTGCCGCTGGAAGGCGAGCGTTTGCTGTTGCCACGGGCGTGCGTTGCCGAAGTGGCTGCCTGGAATGTCCCTGTCCCCGTGAGCGGTGCACCCGCCTGGCTGCTCGGTCGTCTTGCCTGGAACGGCACTACCGTGCCCGTGGTGTCCTTCGAGGCGCTGCAGGGCCATGAGGTACCGCCTGCCACCGGGCGGACGCGGGTCGCGTTGCTGCGCACGCTGGGCCCGCGGCTGGCGGGGCAGTGGATTGGTGTCGTCACCCAGGGATTCCCGCAGGGTCTCCGGGTTACGCGGGATGCCCTCAAGACGGCCGGCAGTGACCTGCCGCCGGGCCGCGGGCCGGTACTCTGCCGCGTTCTCATGGTGAACGAATCGCCACTCGTGCCCGATCTCGAGGCGCTTGAGGCTCTGGTTGCCGACGAGCTCGCCGCGCCATGACCCCCCCGGCGCTGCCGACCCACGCGCGCGTGGTGATCATCGGTGGTGGCGTCATCGGCACCTCGGTCGCGTACCACCTGGCGGCCCTGGGTTGCACCGACGTATTGCTGCTCGAGCGCGACCGGCTCACCTCGGGGACCACCTGGCACGCCGCCGGACTGATGGTCACCTTCGGGTCGCTGTCGGAAACCTCCACGGAGATCCGCAAGTACTCCAAGGCGCTCTACTCGCGACTGGAGGCCGAGACCGGACAGGCCACGGGCTTCGCACCCATCGGCTTCATCGAGGTGGCCGCGGACGGCGACCGTCTCGAGGAGTTCCGGCGGGTGGCGTCCTTCAACCGCTACTGCGGGGTGGAGGTCCACGAACTCTCGCCGCGGGAAGTCGGCGACCTGTTCCCGTTGGCCCGGATCGACGACATCGCGGGCGGTTTTTACGTGCCCGACGATGGCCGCGTGAATCCCGTCGACGTGACCATGGCGCTGGCCAAGGGCGCACGGCTGCGTGGCGCGCGGCTGCTCGAGGGGATCCCGGCACTGGGTGTGTTGCGCGAGCGTGGTCGCGCGGCCGGCGTGCGGACGCCCTTCGGCGATGTCCGCGCCGAATGCGTGGTCAATTGTGCCGGCATGTGGGCACGGCAACTCGGCGAGCGGGATGGCATCAGCATCCCCAACCAGGCGGCCGAGCACTACTACCTGATCACCGAGCCGATTGCCGGCCTGCCGCCGAACCTGCCCGTACTCGAGGACCCGGCGCATTACGGGTATTACCGCCCGGAGGGCGGTGGACTGATGGTGGGCCTGTTCGAACCGGTGGCGGCACCCTGGAAGATCGAGGGCATTCCGGCCGATTTTTCCTTCGGCGAGCTGCCACCGGACCATGACCGCATCCTCCCTTTCCTGGAAAAGGCGATGCATCGCATTCCGGTGACCGGGCAGGTGGGAATCCGCAAGTTCTTCTGCGGTCCGGAGAGTTTCACACCGGACCTCGCGCCCATCGTCGGCGAGGCGCCGGAGTTGCCCGGCTACTTCGTCGCCGCCGGCTTGAACTCGATCGGCATCCTCAGCGGGGGTGGCTTGGGTCGTGCGGTTGCCCACTGGGTACTCCATGGAACGCCGGATGTGGATGTCACCGGCATGAACATCGATCGGCTGCATCGCTACCAGTCCAACCCCGAGTACCGCCGCCTGCGCACCGTGGAGTCGCTCGGGCGCGTCTACACCTGTCACTACCCGGCCGAGATGCTGCATTCGGCGCGGGATGCCCGTCGTTCGCCCTTCCATGACCGTTTCGCGGCCGTCGGCGCTTACTTCCGGGAGACCAGTGGGTGGGAGACGCCGGATTGGTTCGCCGGTGCGGGGCGCGTGCCAGAGCCCGGTCCGTTGCGCTGGACCCGTCAGGACTGGTTTCCGCAGTGGGCGGCGGAGCATCAAGCGGCCCGCCAGGGCGTGGTGCTCATGGACATGTCGTTCATGGGCCGCTTCCTGGTGCAGGGACGCGATGCCGGGACCTGCCTCGAGTGGATTTCGGGCAACCGTGTCGACGGCGCCGAGGGCGTGATCACCTACACCCCATGGATGAATGCCGACGGGTTGCTGGAAGCCGACGTCACCGTCGCCAAGCTGGCACCGGACCGGTTCCTGGTGATGGCCACGGACACTGCCGTTCGCCACGTCGACACCTGGCTGCGGCGGCAGATTCCCGATGGCGCCCATGCGTTCGTTACGGATCTGGGTGGCGCATGGGCGCAGTTGAACCTGCAGGGTCCGCGGTCGCGCGAACTCCTGCAGACCCTCACCTCGGTCGATCTCTCCACCGCGGCCTTCCCCTTCCGGAGTTGCCGCGAGATCGATCTCGGGCTTGCCCGGGTGCTGTGTGCCCGGCTGACCTACGTGGGCGAACTTGGCTACGAATTGCACATCCCGGTGGAGCAGGCGGCGCATGTCTACGACCGCCTGGTCGCTGCCGGCGAGCGTTTCGGCCTGTGCCATGCCGGGCTCAAGGCGCTCTCCAGCCTGCGGCTGGAGAAGGGCTACCGCGACTATGGCCATGACCTCGACAACACCGACGGTCCGCTCGAGGCAGGCCTCGGATTTGCGCTGGATTTCGCCAAGCCCGGCGGCTTCCTCGGCCGGGAAGCAGTACTGCGGGTGCGGGAGCGCGGCGTGCCCTGCCGTCGCCTGTGCCAGATCCTGCTGCTCGATCCCGAGCCCCTGATGTTCCATGGCGAAGTGGTGCTGCGCGACGGGGTTCCGGTCGGCTATGTCCGCGCCGCTTCATACGGTCACACGCTCGGGGGGGCGGTGGGGTTGGCGATGATTGAACCGGGGACCCGTCCGCACCCCGCATTGCCGGCGCCGGTGCCGGTCGACCAAGCCTGGCTTGCCGCGGGCTCGTGGGAAGTCGAGGTGGCCGGCCAGCGTTACCCCGCTCGCGTCTCCCTGCGGCCGCTGTATGACCCGGCGCTGGAGCGCGTGCGCGCCTGAATCCTGGAGGGAAGCGCCCGGTTCGATCAGAGATCGCCGTCGAGGGCCTGCAGCGCGGCGAGGGCGGCCAGCGCCGCGGTTTCCGTGCGCAGGATTCGCGGCCCCAGCGACAAGCCGATGAAGCCCGCGGACAGGGCGTTGTCCCGCTCGACCGGTGACAACCCGCCCTCCGGACCAATCAGCAGCGTGGCGGACGTCAAGGAAGGAAAATCCCGGAGGCGTGCGCCGCTGCCGGGGTGAAGCAGGAACCGCCGCTCGCCGGCGACGCCCGGTCGGCCCAGGCACGCGGATAGCGTACTCACCGGATCGATGGCCGGGAGCCGCGTGCGGCCACTCTGCTCGCAGGCCGCGGCCGCGATTCCTTGCCAGTGCAGCAGGCGCTTGGCCGCCTGCGCACCGTCGAGTTTGACCACGCTGCGCTCGGTGAGCACGGGGATGATGCGGCACACGCCCAACTCCGTGGCCTTCTGCACCACGAGGTCCATCCGTTCACCACGCGAGATCCCCTGCACGAGGGTCAATGCCAAGGGGGATTCACGATCCACCGCGACTCGTGGCGCGAGTTCCACCTCGACACTGCTGCCGCGCACGGCGGCGACGCGTGCTTCCGCCTCGCCTCCGGCACCATCGAACAGCACCAAGGGGTCGCCGACGGTGACTCTCAGTACGCGGGCGGCGTGGGCGGCGGGCCCCGGCGGCAGGGGGTGGCGACCGCCGGCAGTGGGCAAGTCCGCCACCAGCAGCCGGATGGTCCTCATGCCAGGTCTGCCGCCATCACGTCCACGCATTCCGCGGCCACCTCGCCGAGGAAGGCGAGTTCCTCCGCGGTGATCACGTAAGGCGGCATGAAGTACAGCACCGAGCCGAGTGGCCGCAACAGGGCACCACGGGCCAGGGCATGGCGATGGGCGCGCAAGCCGCGTCGTTCACTCGGGGGCCATCCCTGTCGGTGGTTGCGGTCCTTCACCGTCTCGATGGCGAGAATCATCCCCGTCTGGCGGATCTCGGCGACATGCGGGTGGTCGGCGAGGCCAGCGACTGCGTTCGCCATGTATCCGGCGGTAATCCGGTTGCGCTCCATCCAGGGCTCTGCCGCGAAGATCCCGAGCGTGGCGCGGGCCACCGCACAGGCCAG
>JBJTPC010000308.1:0-6920 GCA_046074905.1 Gammaproteobacteria bacterium | reverse complement strand
TCATCGTCGAAGCCACCGCCGGCTCCGCCGTAGCCACCACCCGCGGCTCCACCGCCACGCCGCGGCGCGCCGCCGCCCTCGCCCATGCCGCCGCCGGCACCCTTGGTGTCGAGCATCTGCAACTCGTTGGCGGTGATCTCGGTGGTGTAGCGGTCCTGGCCGTTCTTGTCCTGCCACTTGCGGGTGCGCAGGCGCCCTTCGATGTAGACCTTCGACCCCTTGCGGAGGTAGTCCTTCGCGATCTCGGCCAGGCGGTCGAACATGACCACCGTGTGCCACTCGGTCTGCTCCTTCATTTCGCCGGTCTGCTTGTCGCGCCAGGTTTCGCTGGTGGCGATACGGAGATTGGTGACGGCCTTGCCGCTGGGCATGGCCCGGCTTTCCGGGTCCTGGCCGAGGTTGCCGATGAGGATGACTTTGTTGACGCCGCGGGATGCCATGGGGGAAAACTCCTTGTCTGTGGGCGCCATTGTAGACGCGCCTTCGCCGGCCGTGCCGGCGGATTCTGGGCCGGTTCAGCCGGATTCCGCGGGTCGCGCCGGCGACGGCCGGAAAATCAGCAGCCAGGCCAGCGCCAGCACGCACACTCCGGCGAACAGCCCGGCCAAACCGTACGCGGTGCCCGAGAGCACGCCACCGAGCACGCCGCAGACGAAGGCCCCCAGGAACTGCAGCGTGGCGAACACCCCCATGGCCTGGCCGCGCCGCGCCGGCCCGGCCGCCTGCGACAGCCGTGCGGGCAGACGAGCCTCGAGGAAATTGAAAGCCATGAAGAACAAGGTGAGACCGGCGCCGAGGACCCAGGTGCTGTGGTGGAACAAGGCCATCGATCCCTGCGCAAACACCAGGCCTGCGATGCCGTAGCGCATCACCCCATCCGGGTGACGCGAGCGCTCGGACCACAGCACCAGCGCCGCCGTGCCGCCCAGCGACACGAGGAAGACCGGCAAGTAGACCTGCCAGTGAAGGGCCGTCGGCAGGGCCAGGAGGTCCCGCAAGGCAAGCGGGACCCCCACGAAAGTGGCGGTCAGGATGGCGTGGAGAAAGAACATCCCCAATTGCCAGGGCCAGAGCGGCTCGCCGCTTGCTCCGGCATCGCCCAACTCGCGGGGGATCCGGGCCGGCCGCGGCACCGCGAACTGCAGCAACACCAGGGCGATGACCGCGAGTCCCGCCATGCCCCAGAACAGTCCCCCGATGCCGACCCGGGCCGCCACCACCGGGGCACCGAGCAGGGACACCACGAAGCACAGGCCGATGGAGATGCCGATGAAGGCCATCGCCCGGGTCCGCACCTCCGGGCGCGTCAGGTCGGCCAGCAGGGCCGTGACCGGGCCGGAAACGGCACCCGCCCCCTGTACCGCCCGTGCCGCGATGACCCACCAGACCGGGTTCGGCAGGGAGGGAGCCAAGGCGCCGAGCAACGAGCCGGCCAGAAACAGCAGCAAGCCAAGGGCAATCACCGGATGGCGACCGATGCGGTCGGACCAATGACCCAGCGGAATCTGCAGGATTGCCTGCGTGAGCCCGTAGGCCCCGACTGCCAAGCCGACTTCAAGTGGCGTTACGCCGGGTAGTCCGGAAGCGTAGAGCGCCATCACCGGCAGCAGGCTGAACAGGCCCAGCATGCGGGTGGCATAGATGCCCGCCAAAGCCAGCACCGCGCGGCGTTCTTCAGGCAACAGGCGCACAGGGGGGGCGGAAACGGTACTGGACATCATCACTCGGGAAAAGACCGGTTTGCGACGCCGGCCACGCGGGCGGTATCTTAACGGATTCGCCCCCGAGCACCCGTCCCATGCATACCCTGCGCATCCGCGGCGCCCGCACGCACAACCTGCGGAACGTCGACCTCACCCTGCCCCGCGACAAGATCATCGTCTTCACCGGCCTGTCGGGCTCGGGCAAGAGTTCCCTGGCCTTCGACACCCTCTATGCGGAGGGACAGCGGCGCTATGTCGAAAGCCTCTCGGCCTATGCCCGCCAGTTCCTGTCGATGATGGAGAAGCCGGACGTCGACAGCATCGAGGGGCTTTCCCCGGCCATCTCCATCGAGCAGAAGAGCACCAGCCACAATCCCCGCTCCACGGTCGGTACCGTCACCGAGATCCACGATTACCTGCGGCTGCTCTACGCACGCGCGGGCACGCCCCGCTGTCCCGACCATCACGTCGATCTCGCGGCACAGACGGTCAGCCAGATGGTGGACCAGGTGCTCGCCCTCCCCGAGGGTACGGCGTTGCTGCTCATCGCGCCGGTGGTCAAGGACCGCAAGGGCGAGCACCGCGAGGTGCTGGAGGAGCTCCGCGGGCGCGGTTTCGTGCGTGCGCGCATCGATGGCAAGGTGGTGGATCTCGAGGACCCGCCGAAGCTGGATCTGCGGCGCAAGCACACCATCGATGCCGTGGTCGACCGGTTCAAGGTTCGCGGCGACCTCGCACAGCGCCTTGCCGAGTCCTTCGAGACTGCCCTGCGTCTCGGCGAAGGGGTTGCACGCATCGCGTGGATGGACGACAGCCAGCCGGAACTCACCTTTTCCGACAAGTTCGCCTGCGCCGAGTGCGGCTACTCGCTGCAGGAACTCGAGCCGCGCCTGTTCTCGTTCAACAATCCGAACGGCGCCTGCGGGGCCTGCGATGGCCTCGGGGTCAAGCAGTTCTTCGATCCGGTGCGGCTCATCGTCAATCCGTCGCTGTCGCTCGCCGGCGGCGCGGTGCGCGGCTGGGACCGCCGCAACGCCTATTACTTCCAACTGGTGCAGAGCCTGGCGCGCCACTACAAGTTCGATGTGGAAACGCCATGGCGCGACCTGACCGCGCGCGACCAGCAGGTGCTCCTGTACGGCAGTGGCGAGGAAAGCGTCGAGTTCCGCTATTTCGACGGCCGGGGTGGTACGCAGCGACGCCGGCATCCCTTCGAGGGCATCCTGCCCAACCTGGAGCGCCGTTACCGCGAGACCGAATCGCAGACCGTCCGCGAGGAACTGTCGAAGTACATCGGGACCAAGCCCTGCCCGGACTGCGAGGGAACACGGCTGAATCGCGCCGCACGCCATGTCTTCGTGGCGGGCAAGGCCTTGCCGGAAGTCTCGCGGCTTGCGGTCGGCAAGGCGCTCGCGTTCTTCCGCGAACTGCGCCTCGAAGGTTGGCGCGGCGAGATCGCCGCCAAGGTGGTCAAGGAAGTCGGTGACCGGCTCGGCTTCCTGGTCGACGTCGGTCTCGACTACCTCTCCCTGGATCGCAGCGCCGAAACGCTTTCCGGCGGCGAAGCCCAGCGCATCCGGCTGGCGTCGCAGGTCGGCAGCGGCCTCGTCGGCGTGATGTACATCCTCGACGAACCGAGCATCGGGCTGCACCAACGCGACAACCAGCGACTGCTGGATACGCTTACGCGCCTGCGGGACCTCGGCAACACGGTCATCATGGTCGAGCACGACGAGGACGCAATCCGGCAGAGCGACTACGTGGTGGACCTCGGCCCCGGCGCCGGGGTCCACGGCGGCCGCGTGGTGGCGGAGGGTACGCCGGCGGAAGTGGCGGCCCATCCCGAGTCCCTGACCGGGCAGTACCTTTCCGGACGCATGGCCATCGCGATCCCGCAGCGCAAGCGCCGGGATGCGAAGCGCCAGTTGCGCGTGGTCAACGCCACGGGCAACAACCTCAAGGGTGTCAGCGTGGGCTTCCCGGTGGGCCTGATGACCTGCGTCACCGGGGTGTCCGGCTCCGGCAAGAGCACGCTGGTCAACGACACGCTGTTCCGTCACGTGGCGGTGCGGCTCAACGAGAACTCGACCGAACCCGCACCCTGTGACCGCATCGAGGGTCTCGAGCACATCGACCGGGTGATCGACATCGACCAATCCCCCATCGGGCGCACCCCCCGCTCGAATCCGGCCACGTACACCGGGCTGTTCACCCCGATCCGCGAGTTGTTCTCCAGCGTTCCGGAGGCGAGGGCGCGCGGCTATGAACCGGGACGCTTCAGCTTCAACGTCAAGGGCGGTCGCTGCGAGGCCTGCCAGGGCGACGGTGTCATCCAGGTGGCAATGCACTTCCTGCCGGACGTCTATGTCCCCTGCGACATCTGCCAGGGACGTCGCTACAACCGCGAAACGCTGGAGGTGCGCTACAAGGGCAAGAACATCCACGAGATTCTCGACATGACGATCGAGGATGCCGCCGCCTTCTTCGCCGCCGTGCCGGCAGTGGCGCAGAAGCTCCAGACACTGCTGGATGTCGGGCTGTCCTACGTGCGACTTGGCCAGAATGCCACCACCCTCTCCGGCGGCGAGGCGCAGCGTGTCAAGCTGGCCAAGGAACTCTCCAAGCGCTCGACCGGCCGGACGCTGTACATCCTCGACGAGCCGACCACGGGGCTGCACTTCCATGACATCGCCCAGTTGCTGAAGGTGCTGCACCGGTTGCGCGACGAGGGCAACACGGTGGTGGTCATCGAGCACAACCTGGATGTCGTCAAGACCGCGGATTGGCTCGTCGATCTGGGCCCCGAAGGCGGCGACGGCGGCGGCCGCATCCTGATCGAGGGAACGCCCGAGGAGATCGCGCAGTGCGCGGCCTCCCACACCGGGCACTACCTGAGGCCGCTGCTGGACCGTCCGTCGGCATGATTGACGTTCCCACCCGCCGACCCGGCGGGCTCAGGCAGGGCGGTGGGGCGTGCTGAAGGCATGGCGCACGTCACCATCGACCAGTCGCTCGGTATAGACCCCGTGCGTGTACCGGCTGATCACGCGTCGCCAGAAGGCCACCGCCGGAGTGTTTCGCCGCGCCTCCGAGACGCGCCAGTCGCCGCCGAAACGGCGGAAGATGAGCGCAGCAGCTTCGGCGCCGATGCCGCGACGACGATGCACGCTGCGGATGTAGAACTCCGCCATTTCATGGACAGGTGCCTGACCGGGTGCGGACGGGGTCAGGGGCCTGGCCACCAAGGCGAAGCCCGCGGGCTGCCCGGTGGCCAGGATGAGCAGAGGGTGCGTGCGTTCATCGCGGAACCAGCGCAGCAGCCATTCGGGCTGGCGGTCGCCGTGTTCGCCAAGGGCGGAAAACGGTTCGGCGACACCGCTGACACGGTGGGCCAACTCGTGGACATACTCGGGATAGAACCGGGCAATCCAGGCCCGGTCTTCGGCAGACGGTCGAGCGTCGCGAAGTGTCACGGTCAAGGCGGAGTCCTTCCGCGTCGGGGAAATGAAAAGGCCGAGCAGGTTGCCCTGCCCGGCCTTGTGGCAATCAACGCTGGTGCGTTGATTACTGCTTCGGCGCCTCGGCCGGAGCAGCGGCCGGAGCGGCAGCGGCGTCAGCCGGAGCAGCAGCGGCGTCAGCCGGAGCAGCAGCGGCGTCAGCCGGAGCAGCAGCGGCGTCAGCCGGAGCAGCAGCCGGAGCCTCGGCGGCCGGAGCCTCAGCCGGAGCAGCCTCTTCCTTCGCGCCGCAAGCGGCGAGAACCAGCGCCAGCGCAGCGGCGCTCAGAGCGATCTTCGCGTTCATCGATATACCCCAAAACGTTTCAGGTGTAGGAAAGTACTTTTCTGTGTTTGGCGACCTTCGTTGGAACTCGGGTTGCCGCCCACAGACCGCGATTGTAGAGACTTTTTTCAGGATAGCAAACGGAATCCGTGGCAATTCGCGGTTTTTTGGTCCCGGGGCGGTCGTCGCGGTATCGTTTGCGCTCCGCGCCGGGGTCTGCCCCCGGACCACCCTGCCCCGCTGGAGCCCGCCATGTTCCCCATCTCCGAAGACCACCTCGATGCCCTTTTTCCGGCACATCTCGCGACCCTGCGGGCGCTGACCGACGCGGCGCTCGAGGCGACCGGGTTCGAAGGAGTGGTGTTCGCGGCGGGGGCGCTCCATTTCCAGTTTCTCGACGACCAGCCCTACCCGTTCAAGCCGAACCCGCTGTTCCGGCAGTGGGCGCCGCTGGCGGATGCACCGCATTCCCACGTCGTTTACACGCCGGGCAGCCGTCCACGTCTGGTGTTCCTGCAGCCGCTCGACTACTGGCACAAGCCGCCGGCGCTGCCGACCGGGCAATGGCTCCGGGAGTACGATGTGACGGTTGTCCGCAATGCGGCCGAGGCCCTGGCCCAACTGCCCACCGGTCCCCGGATTGCCTTCCTCGGGGAAAAAACGGGCCTGCCGGACAGTTCCGCCTGGACGGTGAATCCGGAGTCGCTGCTGAACCGCCTGCATTACGCCCGATTCGCCAAGACGCCCTATGAACTCGCCTGTTTGCGCGTGGCCAGCGGTCATGCGGCGCGTGCCCATGCCGCGGCAGTGACGGCGTTCCGCGAAGGCGCCAGCGAGTACCGGATCCATCTGGCGTACCTCGCGGCCAGCGGCCATCGCGAAGAGCAGCTTCCGTACCCGAACATCATCGCCCTCAACGAGGGCGGTGCCATCCTGCATTACACCGAGCTGTCGACCGAGGTCCCTTCCGAACATCGTTCGCTGCTGATCGATGCCGGCGCGCAATGCCGCGGATATGCGGCGGATGTCACCAGGACGACCGCCGCCTCGCCGGGCGCCTTTGCCGACCTGGTCAGCCGGATGGAAGAGGTGGAACTGGCCCTCGCTGCCCAGGTGCTGCCGGGCAAGTCGTACCCGGAAATCCATCTCGATGCGCATCTGCGGATTGCCGGGGTACTCGCCGAGGCGGGGTTCATCACCTGTTCACCCGAGACGGCAGTGGAGTCCGGGCTTTCCGCCGTGTTTTTCCCGCACGGGGTCGGGCACCCGCTCGGGCTGCAGGTGCACGACGTCGGCGGCTTCATGGCGGGTCCCGAGGGCGGCTTCCTGGAGCGACCGCCGGGACACCCTTACCTGCGGCTGACGCGCCGCCTGGTGGAAGGCGCCGTCGTCACCATCGAGCCGGGACTTTACTTCATCGACCTGCTCCTCGCGACC
>JBJTPC010000307.1:0-2575 GCA_046074905.1 Gammaproteobacteria bacterium | reverse complement strand
CCACCCGCGCCCAATGGCAGCATGTGGCCATCGAAGGCGTCGAATGGCTGGAGGCAGGTCGCAGGCCGCGCACGGCGCTGACAGCTGCGGCGCAGGCCTGGGGAGAGCTCGCATGAGGCCGGCGTCGATCCATCTCGATTTCATTCCGTCAGGCCGCCGGCCCGGCGCTTTGGCGCTGGGCTTGCTGATTCTCGGAGCGTTGGCGCTGGCTTGGGGTTTATGGACTTACGACCGGTCGAACCGTGAGATGGAGGGATTGGGCCTTCGTCTCGCAGAGGCCACCGGTAGCCGTACGCCGGGATCTCCGGCGGGTAATGACCGGATGGTGGCCGAGGCGCAGCGGGTGGCGGCCGAACTGCAGACGCCCTGGAACGGCTTGCTCGACGATCTCGAGGCGGCGACGACCGCCGGCAAAGGCGATGTCGTGTTGATCAGCGTCGAGCCTGATCGCCTGCGCCAGCGCTTGAAGCTGGTCGCCGAGGCGCGATCACTTCCGGCGGCCCTGAAGTACGTACAGCGCCTCCAGCACAAAGCTGCGCTTCAGGACGCCTTGCTGGAGAGTCATCAGGTCCGGACCGACATCACGGAACGACCGGTTCGCGTCCAGATCGTTGCCGCCTGGAGGATGGGGAAATGATCGTCGGCAAGCCTTGGTCCGCGGAGGCGGCTCTCTATCTCCGCGATGCGGGACCGCGCTTGCGGTTGCTTGCGCGACGTCTTGGTCCCATCGGTATGGCCGGTCTCGGTCTGGCAGGTGCGGCCGTCGCGGTCATGTTCACCCTCGTGCTGCCGGTGCAGAAGCAGGCACGGGCGATGAACCACCAGTTGGCAGCGTTGGCGGATGCCCGCTCGACCATGCGTGACCAGAGCGTCCGGCCGGCGGACCGGGCCGGTGATTTTCTTTCGCGCTTCCCGACCCGCGACCAGTTGCCGAGTGTGCTGGCTGCTTTCGATGCGAGTGCAGCCAAGTCCGGGGTGGGGTTGGTGGAAGGCAGCTACCGTCTCGAGACTCCCAAGGGCGCGGCGCTTTCGCGTTACACGCTGCAGTTCCCGCTGAAGGGCACCTATCCCGCTCTACGGAATTTCGTGGACCGTACCTTGTTGGCGGTGCCTGCCGCTTCACTGGACGGCATGCGATTCGAAAGGGCCGAAGTCGCCGAGGGACTGGTCGAGGCTGAACTGCGCTTCACCATCTTCGTGAGGAACGTGCCATGAGCGCGTTACCGTTGGAATTGTCGCCGTCATCCGGCAACCGGCGCCTGTCCCTGCTGGTCGCTGGTGGCGCCTTGCTGCTGGGGGCACTCTGGTACTTCGCTCCCGAGCCGCCGGTGGTGGTCGAGCCGGTCGCGCCGACCATCCCGCGGTCTTCCCGCGATGCCGCTGCCGGCATGACCGGTGATGGAAATACCGGCCCGGGCTTTGCTGCACGCAGCAATCGGCAGCGCTCGCCGGACCTCTTCGCCAGCCACTCCTGGTACGTACCGCCTCCCCCGCCGCCGCCACCACAGCGAGCCAAGCCGACTGCACCCACGGCGCCGCCCTTGCCCTACACCTTCCTCGGTAGCTACGAGAAGTCGGGGGACAAACCCGTCTACTTCCTGGTGCGTGGCGACCGCGTCCATGACGTCCGTCCCGGGGATATCCTCGAGAATACCTATGCCGTCGGCAATGCGTCGCGCGGCAAGTTGCAACTCACCTACCTGCCCCTGAAGCAGGATCAATGGCTGTCTGTCGGGAGTCCCCAGTGAACCTTCCCCATCCCGTTTCCTCCCGGATCTTCCGTGGCTTGAGTGTAGCGGCCGTGGCCGCACTGATGCTGACGGCCTGTGCCGGCAGCCGCCTCCATCGCGAAGGTCTGCGCGAAATCGAGTCCGGGCAGTACGAGTCCGGCATCGAAAAGCTCGGTGAGGCAGTCCGTCGCGATCCCCATAACAGCGGGTATCGCATGGATTTGCATCGCCGCAAGGAGGAGGCGGCACAATTGCTGCTCGCCCAGGCGGACCGGCTGCGGTCGGCGGGCAAGTACGCCGAAGCCGAGGCTGCCTACCGGCGCGTCCTGGCATTCTCGTCCGGCAATGACCGCGCGCAGCAAGGCCTGTCCCTCGCCGCCCGCGACCAGCGCCATGCGGAAGCGGTCGCCCAGGCGGACAAGGAGGTCATCCAGGGACGGCTGGACGAAGCGGCGGCCCGGGTCGGCCGAGTGCTGGTGGAGAATCCCGGCAATACCGAGGCCAATGCCTTGCGCGTCCGCATCGAGCAGCAGCGGGCGCCGAAGTCGGTGGTGCCCCACCTCAAGACGCGTGACAACCGGCCGGTGACGCTGCAGTTCCGCGACGCAAACACCAAGATGGTGTTCGAGGTGCTCGCCCGACAGACCGGCATCAACTTCATCTTCGACAAGGATGTACGTAACGACGGCCGTACGACGATCTTCGTGCAGAACGTGCCGGTAGAGGCAGCCATCGATCTGGTCCTTGGGCAGAACCAGCTGGCGAGGCAGGTGCTGGCCGAGAACATGGTCCTGATCTACCTGAACAGTGCCGCCAAGCAGCGCGAGTACCAGGACCAGTTGGTG
>JBJTPC010000306.1:0-2540 GCA_046074905.1 Gammaproteobacteria bacterium | reverse complement strand
GTCGAGATCGAGGACTCCCACCACGCGACCCTGCTGCAGCAGGGGAACCACCACCTCCGAACGCGAGGCCGCATCGCAGGCGATGTGGCCTGGAAAGGCGTGCACATCCGGGACCACCTGCGTGCGGGCGGTGGCCGCCGCGGTGCCGCACACGCCGCGCCCCAGCGCGATGCGCACGCAGGCCGGTTTGCCCTGGAACGGACCGACCACCAGTTCCTCACCCTGCGGTCCGGGGCGGAGGAAGTAGAACCCTGCCCAGTTGAGGTCCGGCAGCGTGTGCCACAACAGCGAGCTGGCATTGGCCGCGTTGGCAATCCAGTCGCGCTCGCCATGCAGCAGCCCGTCGAGCTGTTGCAGCAGATGGCGGTAAAGCGCGGCCTTGTCGCCGGCGGGAGCGGTGGTGAGTGTGAAGCTCATGGGATCAGGCCCGGTCGTGAGGGAAAGCGATGACCTCGCGGAGGTCGGAGGCGCCGGCCGCGAGCATCACCACGCGGTCGAAACCGACGGCCACGCCGCTGCAGGGCGGCAGTCCGTGGGCGAGCGCGGCGAGGAAGCGTTCGTCCATCGCCGGCGCGGGCAACCCGGCGGCGGCGCGGCGCGCGGTGTCGCGGGCAAAGCGCTCCCGCTGTTCGACCGGGTCCGTCAGTTCCTCGAAGCCATTGCAGAGTTCGATACCGTCCACGTAGGCCTCGACGCGTGCGGCGACCGGCGTGCCGTCGGCGGCGGGTCGCAGGCGGGCAAGGGCGGCTTGGCTGACTGGCCAATCGACCAGGTAGCTCACCTGCCCGCGACCGAGTTGCGGCGCCACGACCGTACCGAGCAGCAGGTCCAGCACGGTGTCGCGGTCATCAAGGCCGGTCGGCAAGGCGCCGGTGAGGCGCTCCGCGGCCGCGAGCAGTTCCGGCAGGGAAGCGGTGAACGAATCGACGCCGGCATGCGCCAGGAACGCCGCGCGGTGCGTCACGACATGCAAGGGTCCGAGCGGCTTGCCCTGCACACCGCGCGGCCCCGCGAGGCAGCGTCGCAGCAGTGCGTCGATGTCGGCGATGAGGTCTTCCAGCGCAAAGCCGGTGCGGTACCACTCGATCAGCGTGAACTCGACGTTGTGCCGACGGGACTGTTCCTCGCCGCGGAACACGCGGGCCGCCTGCCAGAGGTCGCCGCTGCCCGCGGCCAGCAGGCGCTTCATCGCGTACTCCGGGGAGGTCTGCAGGTACCGGGGAGGCACTCCCGGGTGCCCCATCACCCGCACTTCCAGCGAGGCGAGGTGCACATCGGTCACGGCGGCGCTGGCCAGTGCCGGGGTCTCGACCTCGAGGACGTTGCGTTCGCGGAAATAGGCGCGGATTTCGTCCAGCAGGGCCGCCCGCAGGCGCAGGGCCTCCAGGCTGGCGGTGGGCGCCCAGTCCAGCATCGGCGACACGCCGCGATTCACGGGCTCAGGCGCCGCGGAGCGTACCGATGCGCTCGCCGAGACGGACGGGGCGGCCAGCCACCAGGCCGGCGTCCCATTCGGCCATGCCGGGCGGCAGCAGCAGGATCACGGTGGAGCCCATGTTGAACCGCCCCATCTCCTCGCCGCGGGCCAGATGCGGGGCGGGCGTGGGCAGGGGCACGGGCGTCGGGTAACGCGGTCGCGGGGAGGCCGGGGTGATCTCGCCGGGGTGCCAGGCCAGCGACATGCTGCCGACGAACAGCGCTCCGACCAGCACCATGGCCAACGGTCCGGCCGGCGTGTCGAACAGGCAGACCACGCGCTCGTTGCGGGCGAACAGACCGGGCACGTTCTCCGCGGTGACCTGGTTGACGCTGTAGAGCGCCCCCGGGATGTGGACGGCCTCGCGGAGCGTCCCGGCAAGGGGCATGTGGATGCGATGGTAGTTGAACGGTGCCAGATAGATGGTGGCGAAGCGACCACCGCGGAAGGCCTCGGCCCGACTGGCGGAACCCAGCAGGGCCTCGGCGGTATAGCCATGACCCTTGGCCTGCAGCAGCTGGTTGCCCTCGAGAGGACCGGCCTGACTCACCCGCCCGTCCACCGGGCTGACCAATGACTCGGGTGCGGCATCGATCGGGCGCGCGCCGGGACGCAGTTCGCGGGTGAAGAAGTCGTTGAAGCTGCTGTACTGGGCCACTTGCGTCCGCGCCGCCTCCCCCAGATCGACCTGCGGATAGAGCTTCAGGAAACCGTGGATGAGCGCCTTGCGCACCAGCTCGTTCTCCACCCGGGCCAGCCAATGGATGCCGGCGGTGGCAAGGTGCTGCGGCAGCACATGCTGCAAGGCGATGAACAAGCGGTCCGTCACCGCGGTGGTCGGCACGGGCTCCGGCAGGGGAGGGACGGTATTTATGATCGACCTCCAGCCGCCGTGACCAGCAGGCGGTAGTCGTGGGCGATGTTGTCCGCGGTCAGCGGCGAGGTGAGGATGGCGCGGACGCGGGCCTCCGGGTCGAGGACGAACACCGCGGAAGTGTGGTCAACCATGTAGTGACCGTTCTCGTCCGGGGGCTGGCGCATCACGGCCACGCCGGCCGCGGCC
>JBJTPC010000305.1:0-9775 GCA_046074905.1 Gammaproteobacteria bacterium | reverse complement strand
GGTCATCATGCTGACCGCCAACAATGCCCCCCAGACCCTCGCGGCCGCAGCGCGACTGGGTGTGCGTGACCACGTGGTGAAGCCGTATCACGGACCTGCGCTGCTCGCCAAGGCCGCGCGTCTAGTCAAACTCGTGCCCCGCGACGGGGGCCTCCAAACTGCTGGTGATCCATGACCGAGACGACTCACGCGATGCTGGCCGAGGCCAGGGTACTGGTGGTGGATGACAGCCGGCTGATGCGGCTGGGGCTGGTCAGGGCCTTGCGCGAACTGGGTATCGAGCAGATTGCCGAAGCCGGCAATGGGCGCGAGGCCCTCGAGAGCATCCGCCAGGCGTCCTTCGACCTGATGCTGCTCGACATCGAGATGCCCGAGATGACCGGGCTCGAACTGCTGCACGCGATGAAGCTCGAGGCCGACCTGCGGCGGGTACCGGTGATCGTGATTTCCAGTTCCGAGCAACTGGACACGGCGGTCCGCTGCATCGAGGCGGGGGCCGAGGACTACCTGCCGAAGACCTTCAACCCGACGCTGCTGCGAGCCCGCGTGACCACCTCCATCGACAAGAAACGCCTGCGCGACCTCGATGCCCGGCGGGTGCTGGAACTGCAGCACGAGAAGGAACAGTTGGAGCGCACCCAGCGACGCCTCGACGAGGAACTTGCCGAAGCCATGCGCTACATCCGCTCGAGCCTGCCGGAGCCGACGCAGGCGCCGCTACGCATCGACTGGGTGTACCAGCCGTCGACGGAACTTGGTGGCGATGCCTTCGGCTACCACTGGATCGACGACGACCATTTTGCCATCTACCTGCTGGATGTCTGCGGGCACGGGGTAGGTGCCTGCCTCCTGGCGGTCACGGCAATCAATGTCATCCGCTCCGGCTCCTTGCCCGGCGTCGACTTCCGCGACGCGGCGGCGGCCATGTCGGCGATCAGCAATGCCTTCCAGTGCGAGAAGCACAACGACATGTATTTCACGCTCTGGTACGGCGTCTATCGGCGCTCGACGCGCACGCTGACGCATTGCAGCGGCGGGCACCCGCCGGCGCTGTTGCTGTCCGCAGCGGACGGGCAGGGGCGTAGCACCAGCGAGCGGCTGCGCGCGCCGGGCCTGATCGTCGGCGTGATGCCGGACATCGTCTACCGCGCCCAGTCCGTCCAGGTGCCCGAGGGTGCTTCCCTCATCGTGCTGTGCGACGGCTGCTTCGAGATCATGGATACGCAGGGGGTCGACGCCACCTTCGAGGACTTCGAGCAGTTCATGCAGGCACATGGCACGGCCGAGGACGGACTCGAGGGGCTGCTCGCCTGGGCCCGCGAGCGGCATGGCCCCGGCCCGCTGGACGACGATTTCTCGATCGTCCGGGTGCGCTTCTAGGGCGCTGCTGTCTCGCGGGGGCTGGTGACCACCAGCCCATGCAGACCCGTGGTGCCCTGGCTGCCCAGCACCCATTCCGCGCGCCGTCCGTCGGGAAGATCAAGAGCAGTTCCCGGGGTGGGTGCGGCTGCGTCCGCCGGCCAGTCGGGCAGCACGACCGACTCGAGTCCGCGCTTGTTGCGGCCCAGGTAATGGGTCCGGGCGACGATTTCCTGGCCGGTGTAGCAGCCCTTGTGCAGGTGAATCGCCTGCCACCGGTCCTGCGCCAGCATGTGCGGGGTCCAGCATTCGACCGACGCCGGGAACACTTCCGGTTCGCCATCCTCCACGCAGGCCGCGAGCCAGTCCGAGTCGGTGACGGCTGCGGTCCGGGGGGACGTCGGCCCCGCGCCCGTGCCGGGAGCCAGACGCAGATGACGTCTCGGAGATAGCGCCAGCACCCGAACGTCACCGTCGACCCGCACCGGCAGGGCGACCGCAGGAGCGTCGGTGGTTCCGGAGGCCAGGACGGTTTCCGCCCGCAGGCTGTCGTCGTTCAGCAGGCGGACGCGAGTCCGCAGCACGAAGCGTTGCAGATGCTGGCGGACGGCGGACACCAATGCCTCCGGCAGCACCAGCCACAGGCCCGTCGGTACCTTCACGACCTTGAGCAGGGCCAGTACGCGGCCCTGGGGCGTGCAGAGGGCGGCGCGCGCCCAGTGTTCCGGCGGCAAGCCGACCACGTCCTGGGTGACCTGGCCCTGCAGGAACGTGGCCGCGTCGGGGCCCTCCAGACGCAGCACACCGTAAGCGGTGACCGCAGGCTTTCCGGAACCGGGTCCGTCCTGTACAGGATTTCCCGAAGACGTGTGCAAGGTATTGGCAGACATGGAGTTTCCGTCGGTAGGCTGACTGGCGTTGCAGTGCAAAAATATGGCACTATCCACCTCGATGTCGACCTCCCATCGTACCTTGTCCCCCGGTTCGGCCCCAGCGCCGGACGCGTTGTCGCCGGCCGGCGGACACGAGACTCCCAGCGCGACCGACATTCCGGCTGCCACGCCTGCGGTGGCTCGGTCCGGCGCCTCCCTGCCCACCGAGATCGGCGGCCGGGACGGGCCGGAGCCGACCCGCTTCGGGGACTGGGAACGCGCCGGTCGCTGCATTGATTTCTAGCCCTGAGGATCCGCTCGCCATGGCTGTCCGTGAACGACCGTTGTCTCCCCATCTGCAGGTGTATCGCTTCGCGTACACGATGGCCCTCTCGATCCTGCATCGCGCCACCGGTATCGCCCTCAGCGCCGGTCTCCTGGTGCTCGCCTGGTGGCTGGTGGCCGCGGCGGCCGGCGAGGAGGCCTACGCGCTGGTTCGCAGCTGTCTCGGGTCGCTGCCGGGGCAGGTGGTGCTGGTCGGGGCCAGTTTCGCGTTCTTCTACCACCTCTGTGCCGGCCTCCGGCACCTGGCCTGGGACCTCGGCTACGGCTTCGAGAAGGCCACCGCGCGGCGCAGCGGTGCAGCGGTTGTCGCGGGTGCGATCGCCCTGACGGCCCTGCTGTGGAGCCTGCTGGTCGGAGGTGCCGCATGAGCCTGCAGTCTCCTCTCGGTCGGGTGCTCGGCAAGGGCAGCGCGAAAAGCGGCTTCCACCACTGGTGGGTGGAACGGGTCAGCGCTGCCGCACTGGTGCCGCTCGGTCTGTGGTTCGCGTTCTCGCTCGCGGCCCTGCCCGATCTCTCGCTCGACACCGTACGCAGTTTTGCGGCTGTTCCCGGCCACGCGGTACTGCTGGCGCTGTTCGCCGGCACGGCCACCTACCACAGCCGCCTCGGCCTCCAGGTCGTGGTGGAAGACTACGTCCATGCCAAGGGTGCAAAACTCGTGACGCTGCTGCTGCTGAATTTCATCCATGCGGTGCTGGGTGCCGCCATGCTGCTGGCGGTCGTCCGCCTCAGCCTCGGAGGTGCGGCATGAGCGCGCAGGTGCCATCTGCCTACTCGTTCCAGGACCACACCTATGACGTGGTGGTCGTCGGCGCTGGCGGTGCCGGTCTCCGGGCGACTTTCGGCCTGGCCGAGTCGGGCCTGTCGGTAGCGAATCTCACCAAGGTCTTCCCGACGCGCAGCCATACCGTGGCTGCACAGGGCGGCATCTCCGCTGCGCTCGGCAACATGGGCGAGGACGACTGGCGCTTCCACTTCTACGACACCATCAAGGGGTCGGACTGGCTCGGCGACCAGGACGCAATCGAGTACATGTGCAAGGAGGCGCCGGCGGCGGTCATCGAGCTCGAGCACTACGGCGTGCCGTTCTCGCGCACGGAGCAGGGCAAGATCTACCAGCGGCCCTTTGGCGGCATGACCACGCACTACGGCAAGGGTATTGCCCAGCGCACCTGCGCCGCGGCGGACCGCACCGGCCATGCGATGCTGCATACGCTCTACCAGCAGTCGCTCAAGCATGAGGCGAAGTTCTTCATCGAGTACTTCGCCATCGACCGGATCATGGAAGATGGAGAGTGTCGCGGCGTCGTGGCGCTCGACATGGCGGAAGGCACGCTGCACCGCTTCCGGGCCCACACCGTCATCCTTGCCACCGGTGGCTATGGTCGTGCCTATTTCAGTTGCACTTCCGCCCACACCTGTACCGGTGACGGTGGCGGCATGGTGGCCCGTGCCGGGCTGCCGCTCCAGGACATGGAGTTCGTGCAGTTCCACCCGACCGGGATCTACGGCTCGGGTTGCCTCATCACCGAGGGCTCGCGCGGCGAGGGTGGCTACCTCACCAACTCGCGGGGCGAGCGTTTCATGGAGCGCTACGCGCCCAACGCCAAGGATCTCGCGTCCCGCGATGTCGTCAGCCGCTCCATGACCATCGAGATCCGCGAGGGGCGCGGGGTCGGCGAGCAAGCCGACCACATCCACCTGCATCTCGAGCACCTCGGTGCCGCCGTCATCCACGAGCGCCTGCCGGGCATCGCCGAGACTGCCCGCATCTTCGCGGGGGTCGACGTGACGCGCGAGCCGATCCCGGTGTTGCCGACCGTCCACTACAACATGGGCGGAATCCCCTGCAACGTGAATGGGCAGGTGGTCACGCTCAAGAACGGTGATGCGGATACGGTGGTCCCGGGGCTGATGGCGGTGGGCGAGGCGGCCTGCGTCTCGGTTCATGGGGCGAACCGCCTCGGTTCCAATTCCCTTCTCGACCTCGTGGTGTTCGGTCGCGCGGCAGCGAAGTTCTGCGCCGAGACCATCAAGCCCGGCACCCCGCATCGGGCGCTGCGCAAGGATGCCGGCGATTTCGCCGTTTCCCGCCTGGACCGCCTGCGCCACGCGGACGGTTCCCGTGGTACCGCCGAGATCCGTCTCGAGATGCAGCGCACCATGCAGTCGGATGCGGCGGTGTTCCGTACCGGCAGTTCGCTGCAGGAGGGCAAGGACAAGCTGGCCAGCACCTTCGCGAGCTTCAAGGACGTGAAGGTGAGCGATCGCACGCTGGTGTGGAACACCGACCTCGTCGAGACGATGGAGCTGGAGAATCTCCTGTTGCAGGCCACGGCCACGCTCGTGTCCGCGGAGAACCGCAAGGAGAGCCGTGGCGCGCATGCCCGCGAGGACTTCCAGGAGCGCGATGATGCCCACTGGATGAAGCACACCCTTTGCTGGGTGGGCGAGGACGGCAAGGCCTGCATCGATTATCGCGGCGTCCACCTCAACACGCTCACCAGCGATGTCGAGGCGGTGCCGCCGAAGGCACGCACCTACTAGCCCCGCGAGTCCCCACCCGGCGACCCCCCGAGCGAATCCCAGGAACCCTGCCCATGGCCGAATTCAACCTGCCCGCGAACTCCCGCTACAAGGACATCCCCGGCAAGGTGCACCCGGCGCCCGCCGGTGCCACGAAGGTCAAGACCTTCCGTATCTACCGCTACGATCCGGAGTCGGGCCAGAAGCCCCGCATCGACACGTTCGAGGTCGAGACCGGCAAGTGCGGTCCGATGGTTCTCGATGCGCTGCTGAAGATCAAGAACGAGGTCGATCCCTCGCTGACCTTCCGCCGCTCCTGCCGCGAGGGCATCTGCGGCAGTTGCGCGATGAACATCGACGGCACCAACACGCTCGCCTGCATCAAGGGCATCGACACGGTCGAGGGCGAGGTGCGGATCTTCCCGCTGCCGCACATGCCCGTGGTCAAGGACCTCGTGCCCGACCTCACCAACTTCTATGCCCAGTACGCGGCGGTGAAGCCCTGGCTGCAGACGCGTACGCCCGCACCGCCGGACAGCGAGCGCCTGCAGAGCAAGGAGGACCAGGAGAAGGTCGACAAGCCCTCGGCCTGCATCCTGTGCGCCTGCTGCTCGACGAGTTGCCCGAGCTACTGGTGGAACAGCGATCGCTATCTCGGGCCTGCGGCGCTGCTGGCTGCCTACCGCTGGATCGTCGATTCACGCGACGAGGCCACCGGCGAGCGGCTGGATGCCCTCGAGGATCCGTTCCGGCTGTACCGCTGCCATACCATCATGAACTGCACCGAGGCCTGCCCGAAGGACCTCAATCCGGCGCGTGCCATCGGCGAAATCAAGCAGTTGATCGCCGAGCGGCAGGTCTGAGCGGGCCGCGTGGGGCCCGCACCGCCCGTGGACGGCGATCGCGAGCTCGCCCGGTTGCGTTGGCGCTGCCGGCGTGGCATGAAGGAGCTTGACACGTTGCTCGTGCGGTATCTGGACGGACGCTATCGGGCGGCCGACCCGGCGGACCAGGGACGGTTCCGCGAATTGCTCGAGTTGCAGGACCCCGAACTCGCGGCCTTCGTCCTCGGCCGCGCCGTGCCCGAGGACGCCGAGCTTGCCCGTTTCATCCAGCGACTTGTCCAGCCGGCCTGAGCCGGCGAGCTTTCCACTCGACCCGCCCGACCTGGTTTTCGGACAGGGTGGGTCATCCTGGCGGTTCGAGCGCGGCAATCGCGTGGTCTGCCCCGACGGACGGGTGGGGACCGTGGTGGAGGCGCGTGTCCTGGCAGGCTTGGCTCGTGTGGTGTTCCGGCCTGCGTCAGGGGGTCCCGTGCGCTCCCTGCTGTTTCATCGCCTCAACACCCCCGCCATGGCGTTCCGGCAGCTCAAGGCGCGACTGCGCTGGGGGCTGGCGGTCCAGCGGAACTTCCCGCGCCAACCCCGGTCACATTCCCTGACGCATGGGGCGTCTGGTGGAGTGAACGGTGGCACTGGCCTTGCGAACCCTCATGACCGCTGAAGTCTCCGACGTCGCGCTGGTCCAGCGTGTCCAGCAGGGCGACCGTCGTGCCTTCGACCAGCTGGTACAGCGGTACCAGCACAAGGTGCTGAAGCTGGTGATGCGCTATGTGCGCAACCATGCCGAGGCGGAGGACGTCGCGCAGGAGGCCTTCCTGAAGGCCTATCGCGCCATCCAGTCCTTCCGCGGCGACAGCGCCTTCTATACGTGGATCTACCGCATCGCAATCAATACCGCGAAGAATGCCTTGGTGTCGGCACGGCGCCGACCGGTGGACTACGACCTCGACCTGCAGGACCCGGAGCAGGCGGAGCGCGCCGGTCGCCTTCGCGACGAGGCGACCCCGGAAAGCCTGCTGCTCACCGAGGAAATCCGCCAGACGGTCGACGAGGCCATCGCCGGCCTGCCGGAAGACCTGCGCCGCGCCGTGACGCTGCGGGAATACGACGGTCTGAGCTACGAGGAAATCGCCGCGACCATGGGTTGCCCGGTTGGCACGGTCCGCTCGCGGATCTTCCGCGCCCGCGAGGCCATCGACCGTCAACTCCGCCCGGTTTTCGATGCCGGCCTCGGTCGTCCCGACGACCGCGCCAGCCCCTGAAGGACTTGCCATGAGCGACCGTCTCCACGAACAACTGTCGGCCCTGCTCGACGGCGAACTGTCCGCCGCGGAGGCGGAACTCCTCCTGCGTCGGCTCGATCGTGATGCCGTGCTGCGCGAGCGGCTTGGCCGTTTTGCGCTCATCGGCGACGTGGTCCGCGTCTCCCGTCTCGAGTCGGCGGCAACGGTAGAGAGCGTGGCCTCCGCCGGCTTCGCGGCCCGCATCAGTGCGGCCATCGAGGCCGAGGAGCAGCAGTCGGCAGTAGTGGCAGCCGGGCAGGCTGTCGCGGTACGCGCCGAACTTGCGTCCACCGCGACACCGCGGGGACGCCGGCGCACGGTTCGCCGCTGGTGGCAGCCCATGGGGGGAATCGCGGTCGCGGCAGGTGTCGCCGGGCTGGCCTTCGTGGTGCTGCAGCGTGCACCGATGACCGCGGCGCCCGGTGCCCTGGTGGCGGCGACTCCGCTCGCGGTCAGCGGAGCGAATGAGGCGGGGTCGCCCCTGCCGGCCGGTGCCATCGACGCCGTCGCGGCAGCCAATACCGCTCCCGGAACGTATGCGGTGGCCGGCGAGCCGGTGAGTTACACCACGCCGGAGCGCACGGGCGGCCCGTCGCCGACTTTCATTCCGGCGGCCGAGCTCGCCAGCTACGTGGTGGCGCACTCGGAGGTGAGCGGGCCGTTGGCGCGGCACAACGTTCTCAGTGGCGTGGTGGTCGAGCCCATGACGGCGCCTGGACAGGAGTCGGTGTCGACCGCGCAGCAGCGTGGCCTTGCGGATGCCCCACGCAGCGCACCGGCGACGGAGCCGGGCCGCCCCTGATGTGGCGGTGGGCGATTGCTGCTTGCCTGTCGCTGCTGGCGACAGTCGCGGTCGGGGCCCCGGCCGATGCGGACTCGCCGTTGCGCCTGCTCGAGCGCATGTCCACGGCCCTGGCCACCAAGAACTACGACGGCGAGTTCCTGCGCATGGCCGATGGCCGGGTCGACCGCTTCCGGATCGTCCATCGGCGTGAAGCCCAGGGGTACACCGAGCGGGTTCAGCTGCTGGTGGGTGCCGGGCGTATCGGGCGTGAGATAATTCGTAAAAACAATGAGTTGAGACGTTATATTCCCGAGACTCGTCAGGTTTTTGTGGGGCCTGCCGGGATGGGCGACGGGACGCTGCTGGGCTATCTTCCGGTGTTCGGCACCAGCGCTGACCAACCCTACCAACTCGTCGCCGAGGGGCGGCAGACCACCACCACGGGACGTCCGGCACGGGTCATCCAGGTGCGCGCCCGTGACGAGTTCCGGCTTGGCTATCGGTTGTGGATCGACGAATCCACGGGCATGCCCACCCGGACCGATCTTCTCGATCCGCGCGGACGGATCCTCGAGCAACTGGTGTTCACCGAACTCCGGCTGCGGTCGCGGATCGCCGACGAGGAACTGCAGCCCTCGCCCCTCGTGCGGGGTTACGCGCGGGTGGAGGCGGGGGCCGAGCCGCTGCCGACACGAGTGGCGCCCCTCACCAGCCCCTGGCAGGTCGCCCATCTCCCGCCCGGGTTCCGGGTTGCGCAGCGTACCGTCAAGTGGCTTCCCGGTTCCGGAACGCCGGCCACCCATCTGGTGGTGACCGACGGCGTGGCCTCGGTCTCGGTGTTCGTCGAGCAGCCGTCGCCCGGCCGGGTACCGCGCGTCGGCTCGGGTCGCATCGGCGCCGCGTCGGCCTACACCACGGTGGTCGAGGGGCATCAGGTCACCGCGGTGGGTGAGGTCCCCCCGCGGACGGTCGAGGCCATCGCGCGGCAGGTCGTGCCGCATTGAGCGGTCTGTCGCCCCACGGGTCATCGTCGGAATCCCCGCCGGTGGTGGTCTGGTCCATGAGGATTGCCCCTTGTGCGAGGAGTTGCTGGGTGAACTCGGGCCGCTGCTGGCGCTGCGCGGCGTGGTTGCGCGGGTAGTCGATGTCGATACCGATCCCGTCGCCCAGCAGCGCTACGGGTGGAAGGTGCCGGTCGTGGAGGTCGCGGGCGAGGCGGTCTGCCACGGCCACCTCGATTGGCCGGCGGTGGCCGAGGCGCTCGGGCGCCCCTGAGACGGGCCCCTCCCCGGCGACGGGGACGGCAGCGCGTTTCCCCGCTATAATCAACGATTTGGCGCCGCTTTCTCGTTGGCCCGTCTGCCGGACATCCCCTCCCGAATGCAAAACATCCGCAACTTTTCCATCATCGCCCACGTCGACCACGGCAAGTCGACGCTGGCGGATCGCTTCATCCAGATGTGCGGCGGTCTCGAGCAGCGCGAGATGCAGTCCCAGGTGCTGGACTCCATGGATCTCGAGCGCGAGCGCGGCATCACCATCAAGGCGCAGAGCGTCACGCTCTATTACAACGCGGCCGACGGTCAGCGTTACCAACTGAACCTCATCGATACCCCGGGGCATGTCGACTTCTCCTACGAAGTGTCGCGCTCACTGGCCGCCTGTGACGGTGCCTTGCTCGTGGTCGATGCGTCGCAGGGCGTCGAAGCGCAGAGCGTCGCCAACTGTTACACCGCGATCGAGCAGGGGATCGAGGTGTTGCCG
>JBJTPC010000304.1:0-3454 GCA_046074905.1 Gammaproteobacteria bacterium | reverse complement strand
CCGGCGAGACCTTTTACGGCCCGCGTGCGCGCCAGCAGTTCCGTCACGGAGCCTGAGCCATGGACTTCGATTTCTCCGACGAGCAGAAGATGTTCCGCGAGGAGGTGCGCAAGGCGCTGGCGCGTGCCTGCCCGATGACGGAAGTCCGCAAGGTGCTCGAGGGTCAGGCGTCCTTCGCCCTGCCCGCCTGGTCGGCGCTGGTCGAGCAGGGCGTGACGGCCGCCGATGTGGCGGAGGCCCACGGCGGGTTGGGTCTTGTGGTTCTCGAATTGGCGGTGGCGGCGGAAGAAGTCGGTCATGCACTGGCCCCGACGCCCTTGTTCACCAGCATCGGGCTCGCGGTCGAGGTGGTGCGTCGGGCCGGCAGTGCCGAGCAGCAACAGGCATGGTTGCCGGCCTTGGCGCAGGGTGCCGAGACCGCCACGGTGGCGCTTGGCCTGCACGGACTCCTGCCCTGCCTCGCGTAGGACGGTCGGGTGACCGGCGAACTCGTCGCGGTGCCGGACGGGTTGTCCGCCGATGCCATCTACTTCCGTGCGATGGGGACCGACGGCGAGGAGCGCTGGTGCCGGGTCGCGGCGACCGCGCTGGAGCGTCGCGCCCAGGAGAGCATCGACCCGACCCGTCCGCTCGCCGCCCTGCGTTTCACCGCGACGCCCGTGACGGTGCTGGCAGGCGGCCGGGATGCGGCCAGCGTGCTCGAGGCTGTGCTGGTGCGTGGCGCGGTGCTGCTGGCCTTCGAGCAACTGGGCGGCGCCGCCCGGGCGCTGGAGGATGCGCGACGTTACGTGCTGGACCGCCGTGCGTTCGGGCGTCAGGTCGGTGCCTACCAGGCGATGAAGCACAAGCTGGTCGATGTCTACACCGCGGTGGAGCTCGCCCGCGTGCATGTGTACTACAGCGCCTGGGCACTGCAAACGGGGGCGGCGGAGTTGCCGGTCGCCGCCGCCGGTGCGCGCGTCGCTGCCTGCAATGCCTATGTGCTCGCCGCTCAGGAGGGCTTGCAGGCCCATGGCGGATTCGGCTTTACCTGGGCCGCGGATTGCCACCTGCACTATCGCCGCGCGCGCTGGAGCGCGCTGGTCCTCGGTACCGTCCACGATTGGCGCGAGCGTCTCGTGACGGGCCTTCGTGCCGCATCGCCTGCGGCGGCCTGAGGAGCTGCATCATGCATTTCGAGGACCGACCGGAAGACGCGGCCTACCGGGCCCAGGTACGTGCCTGGCTCGAGGCCAACGCACCGCGCAAGTCACGCCCCGACGAGACCTGGGGAGTGCATCTCGGCGAGGACGAGCGCGTCGCCGCGGCACGCGAATGGCAGCGACGCAAGTTCGATGCCGGCTACGGCGCCATCGCCTTCCCGCGCAAGTATGGCGGTGCCGGTGGCCGCGCCTACGAGTCCGTGATCTTCCAGCAGGAAGAGTCGGCGTTCCTGGTGCCGGTGGCGTTCTACAACATCAGCCTGGGCGTGTGCATTCCCTCGCTGCTCGCCCTGGCCCGGCCCGAGCACAAGGAGCGCCACGTACGTCCCGCCCTCGAGGGCACCGAGGTGTGGTGCCAGCTCTATTCCGAGCCCGCAGCCGGCTCGGACCTGGCCGGCATCCTCACGCGTGCGGAGCGCGACGCCGCCACCGGTGATTTCCTCATCAATGGCCAGAAGGTGTGGACAACCCATGCGCGCCACGCTTCGTGGGCGCTGCTGGTGGCGCGCACCGATGCGACGAAGGCAAAGCACGACGGGCTGACGGTGTTCATCATCGACATGCGCTCGCCGGGTATCGAGGTACGTCCCATCCGCCAGGCGAGCGGCGAGGCCGACTTCAACGAGGTGTTCCTCACCGATGTCCGCGTGCCGGCGGCGAACGTCATCGGCGAGGTGGACGGCGGCTGGAAGGTGATCGTGGCCTCGTTGGTGCATGAGCGCGTGTCCATCGGCGGCGCCCTGCCGAAGGACCTCCATCGCATGACGCTCGAGATGGCAGGTGAGCGCATCGACACGGACGCGCGCATCCGCGAACGGGTGGCGGACCAGTACCTGATGTCGCAGGGGCTGTGGCTGATGAGCGCGCGGGCGCTGACGGCCGTCTCCAAGGGTCAGGTGCCGGGGCCGGAGAGCATTTGCGCCAAGATCATCGCCGGCCGCTTCCTCCAGGACTTCAGCTATTTCGCGATGGACCTCCGCGGCAGCGAAGGCGTGCTGGCCGGCAGCGAACTCGACGAGGCCGCCGCCACGGCGCAGCGCATGTGGTTCGGCAGCCTGGCGGTACGCATCGCCGGTGGCACGGACGAGATCGTGCGCAATACCATTGCCGAGCGGGTTCTCGGGTTGCCTCCCGAGGTGCGCGTCGACAAGGGTATCCCGTTCAAGGACCTGCCGCGCTGAGTGCGGCACCCACCGGAGCAACCGCTTGGCCCTGCCTGCCCTGCTGCAAGATCGCCTGTCGCTGCCGCTCGTCGGCTCGCCCATGTTCCTGGCCAGCCGCGAGGCGCTGGTGACGGCGCAATGCCTCGCCGGCATCGTCGGCACCTTCCCGTCGTTGAATGCGCGCACCACCGAGGAACTGGACGGTTGGCTGACGCGCATCGGCGCGACGCTCGCGGCAGCGCGTGCGGCGGATCCGGACCGCCGCATCGGGCCTCACGGCGTGAACCTCATCCTTCACCCCACCAACACGCGCGTGGAGGCGGATCTCGATTGCATGGCTCGCCACCGCGTGCCGATCGTCATCACCTCGGTCGGCAAGCCCGACGCGGTGGTGAAGGCCGTGCACGCCTGGGGTGGTCTGGTGTTCCACGACGTGACGAACATGAAGTTCGCGCGCAAGGCACTCGACTGCGGCGTGGACGGCCTGGTGCTGGTCTGCGCGGGTGCCGGCGGACACGGCGGCACGATGAACCCGTTCGCCTTCGTCGAGGAAGTGCGGGCCGACTATGACGGTACGGTGTTGCTGGCCGGTGCGATGTCCACCGGCCGCGCCATCCGCGCCGCGCTGGACCTGGGCGCGGACCTGGCCTACATGGGCACGCGGTTCCTGGTCGCCGAGGAAGCGGCGGTGCCGGCACCGCAGCAGCAGATGATGTTGCAGGCGACGATGGCGGACATCGTCTACACCTCGGTGTTCAGCGGCATCCCGGCCAATTATCTCGGGCCCAGCATCGCGGCCAACGGCATCGACGTGGAGGCACTGGTGCGCCTCGGCACGCTGCCGGGAGCCGAAGCGCCGAAGGACATCTTCAAGCCGGGACGTGAACGTCCCAAGGCCTGGAAGGACATCTGGTCCGCCGGTCAAGGCGTCGGGTCGCTGCACGCCGTGCAGCCGGCGGCCGAGATCGTCGCGGCACTGCAGCGGGAATTCGCGGCAACACGCTGAGCGCACGCGACGATCGTCGCGGGCTCGGCCATCAGGACGATGGGAAGACAAGCATGGCCACGTTCAATTTCGGCGACCTCTAC
>JBJTPC010000303.1:0-3629 GCA_046074905.1 Gammaproteobacteria bacterium | reverse complement strand
CCCCGTCCTTCGTGCCAGCCACCTTGAAGTCCATGTCGCCGAGGTGGTCCTCGTCACCGAGGATGTCCGTCAGCACCTGGAAGCGGTCGCCCTCCTTCACCAGACCCATGGCAACGCCGGCCACCGGCGCCTTCACCGGCACGCCGGCGTCCATCAGCGCCAGGCTGCTGCCGCAGACGGAGGCCATGGAGCTCGAGCCGTTCGACTCGAGGATCTCCGAGACGACGCGAAGCACGTACGGGAACTGCTCAAGCGTCGGCATCACGGCCTTGACGCCACGCTTGGCGAGGTTGCCATGACCGACTTCGCGGCGCTTCGGCGAACCGACGCGACCCGTCTCGCCCACGCTGAACGGGGGGAAGTTGTAGTGGAACATGAACGCTTCCTTGCGCTCGCCTTCCAGGGCATCGATGATTTGCGCATCGCGCCCGGTGCCGAGCGTCGTGACCACGAGGGCCTGCGTCTCGCCACGCGTGAACAGCGCCGAGCCGTGGGTACGCGGCAGCACGCCGACGCGCACGGTAATCGGACGGACCGTCTTGTGGTCGCGGCCGTCGATCCGCGGCTCACCCGAGAGGATGCGATCGCGGACGATGCGGTACTCGAGGTCGCCGAAGGCCTTCTTGACCTTCTCGGCGTCGAACTGCGGCGACTCGCCGCCAACCAGGGCGGCGGCGGTGGCTTCACGGGCGGCGCGGACCGCATCCTGGCGGGCCTTCTTGTCCGTGATGCGGTAGGCGTCGTTGAGCGCCTGGCCCGCAGCGGCCTTGACGGCGGCCTCGAGGGCTTCGTCTGCCGGCGGTGCCTGCCAGTCCCACTTGGGCTTGCCGGCCACGGCGACCAGTTCATTGATCGCGTTGATGGCCGCCTGCAGCTGCTGGTGACCGTACGTGACGGCACCCAGCATGACCTTTTCGCTGAGGCCGGAGGCCTCGGACTCGACCATCAGCACGGCCTTGGCGGTACCCGCGACGACGAGGTCGAGGTGGGAGCTGGCCATTTCCTTGGCGAGCGGGTTCAGGAGGTACTGGCCATCCTTGTAGCCGACGCGCGCTGCACCGATCGGGCCGGCGAAGGGCATGCCGGTCAGGGCCAGGGCGGCGGACGCGCCAATCATGGCCAGAACATCAGCCTGGACCTCGGTGTCCAGCGAAACAACGGTCGCAATCACCTGGACTTCATTGTAGAAGCCCTCGGGGAACAGCGGACGAACGGGGCGGTCGATGAGACGCGAAACCAGCGTCTCCTTCTCCGAAGGACGGCCCTCGCGCTTGAAGAAGCCGCCGGGGATGCGGCCTGCAGCGTAGGTCTTCTCCTGGTAGTCGACCGTCAACGGGAAGAAATCGCGGCCGGCGGCGGCGGACTTGGAGCCGACGGCCGTGACGAGCACCACCGTGCCGGAGGCGCTGACGAGAACGGCGCCGTCGGCCTGGCGAGCCATTTCGCCGGTCTCGATGGTGACGGTATGCGGGCCGTAGGGAAATGAAACTTTATGTGCGGTCACGGATGTGTCCTTGGGAATGCTGGGGTGGTGCCCCCTGCGGGGCAGCCATAAACGACACGGCCCACCTGGGAGGCGGGCCGGGTACGGGGCTGGCCTTTAGCGGCGCAGGCCGAGTTCGCCGATGACCTTCTGGTAGCGGTCAGGGGCGGTGCTCTTGAGGTAGTCCAGCAGCTTGCGGCGCTGGTTCACCATCTTGAGAAGTCCACGGCGGGAAGCGTGATCCGCCTTGTGGGCAGCGAAATGCTCGCCGAGGCCATTGATGCGCTTGGAAAGGAGCGCGATCTGGACCTCCGGGGAGCCGGTGTCATTGGCGCCGCGGGCGAACTTGGCGACGATTTCCGCCTTCTGCTCGGTCAAAAGAGGCATGTGATGTCCTGAAAATGCTTTCTGGTCCTGTGGGAAGCCGCGCATTGTACGGGCCTTTCCTTTGTCGTTCAACCACTTCCGGCGAATCTGGCCACGGGTCCGGCGAACAGGCGGACGGCGTGCCAACGCGCGCCCTCGGCCTCCCCGATCACCATCTCGCCCAGGCCGAGGAAGCTGCCATCGGGCGCGAACAGGCGCCACGGGCCGTTCCGGAAAGCCGCATCGCCGACCCCGGGGTGCTGCCCGCGAGCAAGGGCTCTGGCGGTCTCGAGGGTGAGCCACGCAGCGGGGAGATCGACCAAGGCGTCCTCCGCAGGCAGCAACCGCGCAACTCGCCGGTCCGCGGAATCCGCCGCGAGTTCCTCGAGGGTGACCATCGGCCGACCGGCGAAAGGTGCAACCCAGCACCGGCGCAATGCCGCCAGGTGCCCGACGGTACCGAGCGCCTCGGCCAGCGATTCCCCCAGCACCCGGACGTAGGTCCCCTTGGAACACAGGACCTCGGCATCGACCCAGTCCGCACCCATCCCGGTACAGGTCAGCTCGCGGAGATGGATCTGGCGGGGCTCGCGCGGAACCTCGATACCCTGGCGTGCCAGTTCGTAGAGGGGTCGACCCTCGCGCTTCAAGGCCGAGTACATCGGCGGCACTTGCCACTGCGTTCCGCGCAGACCAGCCATCGCTGTCTCGATGCGGTTGGCAGTCAGCGGCGGCACGGGGGCGACCTGCGCAATCTCGCCCTCGGCATCACCGGTCGTGGTCCGCTGCCCGAGAGACAGCCGAAACGCATAGCGCTTGTCGCCGTCGAGCAGATAGCCGGCAACCTTGGTCGCCTCGCCGAAACACAAGGGGAGCATGCCGGTCGCCAGCGGGTCCAGGCTACCCGTATGGCCCGCCTTGACGGCCCCGAGCAGCCGACGGGCCCGCTGCAGGGCAACGTTGGAACTGAGCCCCAGGGGCTTGTCGAGCAGCATCACCCCATCCACCGCTGCGCGGTCCGGGAGCGGGGTGGTCGGTTCAGGCATCGCCAGCCGTATCCCCACCGCCGGCCGACCCATCGTCCTGCGACGCAGTACCCGCCTGCCGGCGCCGATCATCCGCCACCGCCTCGTTGATCAGGGCGTTGAGCGCCATGCCCTTCTCGAGCGTGGTATCGACCTTGAAATGCAGTTGCGGAGTGTGGCGGAGAGTAAGCTCGCGACCGAGCAGGGTGCGCAGGTACCCGGCGGCATGACCCAGCCCCTCCGCGACCGGTGCCGGGTCCTTGCCCAGCCCGAAGGGCAGGAAGAACACCGTGGCATGGGCGAGGTCGGGCGAGACCTCCACCGCCGTAAGAGTGACCGCACCGACACGCGGATCCTTGACCTCGCGCCGCACCAGGTCGGACAGGAGGCGCAGCAACTGCTCCTCCAGCCGACGGTTGCGGTGCGACGTCCGGCCGCGTTTCATCAGAGCTTGCGCTCCACGGTGACGCGCTCGAAGCACTCGATCTGGTCGCCGGCGCGTACGTCGTTGTAGTCCTTCACCGCGATGCCGCACTCGGTGCCGTTGCGAACCTCGTTCACGTCATCCTTGAAGCGCCGCAGGCTCTCGAGCGCACCCTCGAAGATGACCACGTTGTCGCGCAGGACACGAATCGGGTTGTTGCGACGCAGGTAGCCGTCGATGACCACGCTGCCGGCCACCTGGCCGAACTTGCTCGAGCGAAACACTTCCTTGACCTGGGCCAGGCCGACGATCTGCTCCTTGACCTCGGGCG
>JBJTPC010000302.1:0-2408 GCA_046074905.1 Gammaproteobacteria bacterium | reverse complement strand
TGATCTCGTCGGTGATATGCGGGATGACCTGCACCGTCGCACCGAGGTAGTCGCCACGGCGCTCCTTGGCGATGACGCGCTCATAGATGCGGCCGGTGGTGAAATTGCTGTTGCGGGTGCTCTTGGTGCGGACGAAGCGCTCGTAGTGACCGAGGTCCAGGTCCGTCTCGCCACCGTCCTGGGTGACGAACACTTCGCCGTGCTGGAACGGGCTCATGGTGCCCGGATCGACGTTGATGTACGGGTCCAGCTTCATCATGCTGACCTTGAGCCCGCGGGCCTCGAGAATGGCCCCGAGCGAGGCGGAAGCGATGCCCTTGCCGAGCGAGGACACCACGCCACCTGTCACGAATACGAAACGCGCCATGCATTGCACCGTCGCCGCGGTGGTGGACACCGGGCCGTCTGGAAACCGACTGGATGGAGGAGCCCCATGCGCCCCTCGCGACGGGATGCCAGTTTACGCGAACGGGCGCTCCCAGACCACCCGCCAGCCCACCTCCTCGCCGGTGGCGAGCCGCGCGGCATCGAGAAACCAGTCGCCGACCGCCACCAGTTCTCCCTCGCCGTAGGCAGCACAGGCTGCGGCCAGTGCCACCGCCGGCACGGTCCAGAGCATGGGCACCTCGTCGCGCAGCCACGGGGGCACCGCCACTCCCTGCAACAGCTTGCGGACCTCCTGGTGAACGGCAACGGTGCCGGGTCGCAGTCGCAGGCGCTCTCCGCCGACGCGACCGCGCACCAGGAAGGCCATGCCGGGTTCGATTCGCAGCCGGTGACCGGTGCGCGCGGCCTCGAGGCGCAGGCGTCCCGCCGCCCCGAGGTCGAGCCCGGAGCCCTCCGGCAGCAGCGCCCACCCGGACATGCGCGGCAGCTCCCGGCGCCAGGGCGGTGGCGGCGACGCCGCTGCGGCCAACCGCTCCGCAAGACTGGCGGCACTGCGCGTGCCGAGGTAGTAACGGCCCCGCCAGGCATGGATCTCGCTGGGGCCCCACTGGACGCAAGGCGTGGCGTCGCCGCGGGCCTCGAGCATCTGCCCGACCAGCGTACCGACCCGTGCCGACGGCGGGGAGCGATGACCCTCGCGGCGCACCCAGGCACGCACGACTTGCGCGCGCCGGGCCAGTGGCAGGGCGCGCAGCCCCTCGAGGTCGAGGGCGGTCGCGGCCAACCGCGGCAGCCGCGCGGATCCGAGCGGCTGCAACAGCGGCGCCAGATCCATTTCCACGGCCGCATCCACCACCCGCAGCGCATCCTGCAAATGGCCGGCGGCCCGCGACAAGGTGAGATTCACCCCTGGCCAGCGCGCCGCCAGCAAGGGCCACACCGCACTGCGCAGATAGGCCCGGTCGAGGTGCGGATCGACATTCATCGGGTCCTCGACCACGAAACTCGCCCCCCCCAGACCGAGCGTCGCGAGGGCATCGCGAAGCACCGCCCGGGACACCCCGAGCAGCGGTCGCGCATGGACCCCATGACCGAAGGCCGCCTGCCAGGGCATGGCGGCCAGCCCCTCCAGTCCCGCGCCGCGGAACGCCTGCAGCAACAGGGTTTCGGCCTGGTCATCGGCA
Organism: Gammaproteobacteria bacterium; assembly: GCA_046074905.1. Lineage (GTDB taxonomy): Bacteria > Pseudomonadota > Gammaproteobacteria > Steroidobacterales > Steroidobacteraceae > CAIOHZ01. The sequence continues at coordinate 837 of JBJTPC010000302.1, read as the reverse complement.
TGATGGGCGGTGAGCAGCCAGGACTCCGCCGGCAGCCACTCGCCGAGCGCGCGATAGCGATGCAGTCGGGCCAGCGCCTCGGGACTCTCGCCGGGAGAGGGAGGAATCGCGAGCACCAGCACCTCGACGGGAACCCCCAGCGTCGCTGCCGTCGCCCGGGCGGCACGCTCGAGTGCCGGCGAAGCAGCGGTCATGCCATGATGGCAGTGCACGGCCACCAGACGGGGGACTGCCGTCCAGCCCGCAGCTCGCCATTGGTCCGGCGAAAGCCGGCACAACAAGCCGAGCAGGGCCGCGGAGTCGCCGCCGCCGGAGAGGCCCACTGCCAGCACGGCGGGCGACTCCCGGCCTCGCTCCGTGCGCACACGATCGAGACAGCGCGCCAGACCGGCCAGCAACCCGGACTGTGCGGCGGCGAGGACGTCACCCGCCTCCGGGGCGCTTGCCACCGGGGATTCGGCGCCCTTACTGCTCGCGGAAGACACCGAAGCTGTCCAGTCGCTTTTCGCGCTGGGCCAGGCGCTGCTCCGGCTTCAGCTTCTCGAGGGCATCCAGGTGCTTGAGGATGGCCGACTTGACCGACTGCGCCATCGCCTGCGGATCGCGGTGCGCGCCGCCGAGTGGCTCGGCCAGGACTTCGTCGACCAGACCCAGCGACTTCAGCCGCTCCGCGGTGATTCCCATCGCCTCGGCGGCCACTTCCTTCTTGTCGGCACTCTTCCACAGGATGCTGGCGCAGCCTTCCGGGGAAATCACCGAGTAAACGCTGTACTGCAGCATCAGCAGGCGGTCGCAGACACCGATGGCAAGCGCCCCGCCGGAGCCCCCCTCGCCGAT
>JBJTPC010000301.1:0-2018 GCA_046074905.1 Gammaproteobacteria bacterium | reverse complement strand
CCCTGGTCACCAACGACTTGCGCGCCCGCCGGCCGGACATCGTGGTGCTGGTGGACGAGCGGACCCAGTTCGAGGTCCGGCCTGTGTCCGATGGGCTTGCGCAAAACCTCGGTCTCTACATCGCCGTACTGCCGGCGGGGCGCTACACGCTGCGGCGGCTGGATGATCGCGGCACCTTCCGCTGGATTGCCTTCGGCGGACTGGCGCAGCGGGCTCTCGGCCAGTTCGAGGTCAAGCCGGGTGCGGTGGCGGATCTCGGGACCATCCTGCTTACTCCGGTCACCACCGAGAGCTATCAATTGGCGCGCCTCGATTACCGCGTACCCGAGGAGGAGTGGCGTACCGCCGCGCCGGCAAGCCTGGCGATTTGGGCAGCCCTTCCTGCGGGTGGCGGCTGGCGCGGTGCCCAGTGGGGAACGGCCCAAGCCGCGGCGATTCGCGCCCCGGTCGGAATCCAGCAGGTGCGCGAACTTGCCGACGGGACCTTGCTCCTGCCGACGGCGCTGGGTCGCTTGCGGGTGCGGGCCCCCACGGGTGAGTGGCGCGAACTCGTCGGTCCGCGACCGACGCCCTTCGTGTGGGCGACTCCGGGGGTTTCCCCTGGCGAGTATCTGGCCCTCGGCGAGTCACAGTCGGCAATACGTTTCTGGCCGGATGGCAGGGCGGAAGAGATCGTCTTCCGTGGACTGCCCGCAGGACGGTTGATCCATGCGAGCCATGGCAGCGACGGTCAGTGGTATCTCGCCCAGGAGCAGCGCTTGGCCGTGAAGCTGCTGCGGGCGCCGTCGCTCGACGCCACCGCATGGGAAGAGGTGGGGTCAGTCAAGCTCACCGAGAGCGTCTGGTCGGGCAACCGCGGCGCCTTCATCACGGATACCGCGGACGGTTTGCTGCTGGTGCAAAGCAGTACCGGGCTGCTGCGTCATTACAGTTATGCCACCGGCCAGTTCACCGACCGCCATCTCGAGGGCAAGCGCGACATCCTCGCCGTCGATGTCATGCCGGACGGCACGATCAGTGTCTTGACGATTGCGGCGGGTGGGTTCGCCGGGGTGTTCTCCGGCGCCTGGATCTCCACGGATCGCGGCGCTACCTGGCAGGAGGTGAACACCGGCTACAAGGTCAAGGTCACGCCGCTGGTGCTGCCTGGCGACGGGCGCCTCCTGCAGGCAGGTGGCGTGTTCGGCGACTCGGGCATCAAGGTGTCCACGGACGGCGGCAAGACCTGGACGCAACTTACCGAGGAGTTGCCGGTGGAGTCCCGCGTGATCGCGACGCGGACGCTGGGCCTGCTGGCGGTGCGCAGGATCGGCGTGCAGGACGTGCTGTTGCGCTCCGCCGATGGCGGGCGCAGTTGGGTCTACGAGTGGTCGAGCCTCGAGCGGGCCGGCGTCGAGCGGATGCTCAAGCGGGAGGCCGAGGAGAGAGCGGCGCGCGACGCCAAGCGGGCGGCCGCCAGGAAACAGCGCTAGCCGCGCCCGCGGGTCCGGGCGGCCGGTGTCAGGCCGCCCAGTCGAGAATGACCTTGCCGCTCTGGCCCGAGGCCATGATGCCGAAGCCGTCGCGGAAGTCGGCGACGGGCATCCGGTGCGTGATTACCGGGCGGATGTCGAGACCGCTCTGCAGCATCGCCGACATCTTGTACCAGGTCTCGAACATCTCGCGACCGTAGATGCCTTTCATGTTGAGACCCTTGAAGATCACCTGATCCCAGGAGATGCCGGTGTTCTCGGGCATGATGCCCAGCAGGGCCACCGAGCCTCCGTGGTTCATCGTGCGCAGCAGGTCGCGGAAGGCTGCCGCGTTGCCGGACATCTCATCCCCACATCGAAGCCTTCCTCCATGCCCAGTTCGCGGACCACGTCGTCAAGCTTCTCGCGCGCCACGTTCACGGCGCGCGTGGCCCCCATCCTGCGTGCCAGGTCGAGGCGATAGTCGTTCACGTCGGTAATCACCACGTGGCGCGCGCCCACGTGGCGCGCAATCGCGACCGCCATGATGCCGATCGGTCCGGCACC
>JBJTPC010000300.1:0-6741 GCA_046074905.1 Gammaproteobacteria bacterium | reverse complement strand
CCTCGGTGTCGGTGTCTACAAGACGGAGGATGGCGCAACGCCGATTCCCGCGGCGATTGCGGCGGCGATGGAGCGGTCGGCCGCGACGCAGCAGACGAAGGTCTACGTCGGGCAGGCCGGCAACGAGCGCTTCAACCGCGTGATGCTCGAGCTGGCGCTCGGTGCAGACCACGTCGCCGTGAAGGATGGCCGTGCCGCCGCCCTGCAGGCTCCGGGTGGTTGTGGCGCGTTGCGGCTCGGCGCCGAGCTGGTGAACATCGCCCGACCCGAAGCCACGCTGCACCTGAGCACCCCGACCTGGGCGAACCATGTGCCGCTGATGGCCAACGCGGGCCTGAAGATTGCCGAGTATCCGTATTTCGACCGTGCGACCGGCGGCGTCGATGTCGCGGCGATGCTTGCCTATCTCGAGCGGTTGCCGGCCGGCGATCTCGTGCTCCTGCACGGCTGCTGCCACAATCCCACGGGCGCGGATCTCGCTCCGGCGGACTGGGATGCGGTGGCGGAAGTGCTGCTGCGTCGCGGTCTGGTGCCCTTCGTCGATATCGCCTACCAGGGCCTCGGCGACGGGCTCGAGGCGGACGCCTACGGGGCACGTCTCATGGCCGCGAAGCTGCCCGAGGTGGTGATGGCGGTGTCCTGCTCCAAGAACTTCGGGCTGTACCGCGAGCGCACCGGCGCCACGTTCGTCATCTCGCCCTCGGTGGAGCGCACCGGCATCGCCATGGGGCAGTTGCGCAAGATTGCGCGCGGCATGTACTCGATGCCGCCCGACCACGGTGCCGAGCTGGTGGCGCTGGTGTGGGAAGACGCTGTGCTGCGTCGCCAGTGGATCGACGAACTCGAGGCGATGCGTCTTCGCGTCGAGGCCCTGCGGAGCCTGCTGGTCGAGGGCCTGAAGGCACTCCGTCCCGAGGTGGATTACTCGTTCGTGCAGCGCCAGAAGGGCATGTTCTCGTTGCTGCCGCTGGATGGCGCGCGAATCCAGCGTTTGCGCGACGAGCACCATCTGTACATGCCCGGTGACGGCCGCATCAATGTCGCGGGCATCAGCCGTCGCAATGTCGGCTACGTCGCGCAAAGCCTCGCTGCCGTCATCTGAGGCGCTGCGCGCGGCGCTGGCGGGCGGCGCCCGCGCCGCCCCCTGGTTGCAGCGTCATTTCGGCATCAGCCAGCCCAGCCTGTCGCGGGTGATGGCGGCAGCCTTCGCGGTGCTGCCCGAGTTGCACCGGTTCGGGCGGGGCAAATCCACGCTCTATGCCCTGACCCTGCCTGATGCGCCCGACGATGTCTGGTTCGAGACGGCCGCCGGCGTGCGGCACGAACTCGGTGCCTTGCATCGCCTCGTCGCCGATCAATGGCTGTTCGCTCCCCGCGGCACCGGAACTCCGGCGCTGACCCAGGGCGAGCCGCCCTGGCTGGCGGTGCTGCACCGCGAGGGCCCGCGGCTTCCCGGTCGTTTCGGGGTCGGTGGCTTTTCGACCACGCCTGATGCGCTGCCGCCGGTCTCGACGGCGGCCGGCGCGGGGCTGCCATCCGTGCCGGCGGTACGCGAACGCCTGCAGGATCTCGCGGTCGCGCAGGAGTGCCTGGTCGGCTGGTTGCGGGCCGCACGCGTTCCAGTCGAGGTGGCGGCCGGCTGGCCGTTGGCAGCGGTCGAACCCGGCCTGCCCGCGGTGCTCCGCGATGCCTTGCCGAAGGCGGCCCGCCGCGGGTCACTGGGGGCCGGCACGCTGCAAGCACTGCGCTGGCTGGCGGACTTCGCCGCCTGCATCGGGGACGAGTTGCGGGAGGAGCACCTGCGGTTCGCCGCCGATGGCGCGGCGGCCCGCCGCGCGGTTCCGCCCTGGCCCGGCCTGCCCAATCCGCAGCCCCTCGCCTGGCGATCGCGACCCCTGGCCCGCGTGGCTGCGGTCCACGGCCTGTTTCCGCGGTGCTATCTGCCGACGGCGGCGGGCGAACTGCCGGCCCAGGCCCTCGAGCCTCCTGCCACCGGCGGGGTCCGGGCGGCGCGCCACGCCGCGGAACGTTTCTGGCGACAGCTGGCGCAGGAGGAGCGCGTGTCCTTCGGCTTTCGTCTCGTGGCGGCGGCCAACGCACGGAAGCTGGCGCCGGCGCCTGCGAAAAACCGCAATTGATGACGGATTGATGCAACCTCCGGCCACCGCTTTCGGCGGATAATCGGGTTCCGGACTGATGCGAGGAGCAGGGATTCCATGATTAACAAGCTCTACCCGAGCGCTGCCGCCGCCCTCGAGGGCGTGGTGAGCGACGGCATGACGCTGGCGGTGGGCGGCTTCGGCCTCTGCGGCATTCCGGAGGCGCTCATCGCGGCGCTCCGCGACAGCGGGGTGAAGAACCTCACCGCGATCTCCAACAACGCCGGCATCGACAATTTCGGTCTCGGCATGCTGCTGCAGACCCGCCAGATCCGCAAGATGATCTCCAGCTACGTCGGCGAGAACAAGGAGTTCGAGCGCCAGTACCTCAGCGGGGAGCTCGAGCTCGAGTTCACCCCCCAGGGAACGCTGGCGGAGAAACTGCGCGCGGGAGGTGCCGGCATCCCGGCGTTCTTCACGCGCACTGGCTACGGCACGCTGGTCGCCGAGGGCAAGGAAACACGCCAATTCGATGGCGAGTGGTACGTGATGGAGCGCAGCCTGCGCGCCGATGTGGCGCTGGTGAAGGCCTGGAAGGCCGATACCGCCGGCAACCTCGTCTATCGCAAGACCGCGCGCAACTTCAATCCGATGATGGCCACGGCCGGCCGGATGTGTATCGCCGAGGTGGAGCATCTGGTCCCTGCAGGCGAGCTGGACCCGGACCACATCCACACGCCGGGCATCTACGTGAAGCGCCTCGTGGTGAACCCCACACCCGAAAAGCGCATCGAGCAACGCACGGTGAGGAGCGCCTGACATGGCCTGGAACCACGACCAGATGGCGGCCCGCGCGGCCCGGGAACTGCGCGACGGCTACTACGTCAACCTCGGCATCGGCCTGCCCACGCTGGTCGCCAACCACATCCCGCCGGGCATGGATGTCTGGCTGCAGAGCGAGAACGGCCTGCTCGGCATCGGTCCGTTTCCCACGGAGCAGGAGGTCGATGCCGATCTCATCAACGCCGGCAAGCAGACCATCACCACGATTCCCGGCAGCGCTTTCTTCGATGGTGCGAATTCCTTCGCGATGATTCGCGGGGGGCACATCAATCTCTCCATCCTCGGCGCCATGCAGGTCGCGGCGAACGGCGACCTCGCCAACTGGATGATTCCCGGCAAGATGGTGAAGGGCATGGGCGGTGCGATGGACCTCGTCGCCGGCGTGAAGAAGGTGGTGGTGCTGATGGAGCACGTGGCCAAGGGCAACGCCCACAAGCTGCTGCCTGCCTGCACGTTGCCACTCACCGGCGTCGGCGTGGTGAACCACATCATCACCGACCTCTGCGTGCTCGACGTGACGCCGCAGGGATTCAAGCTGGTGGAATTGGCACCCGGCGTCACCTTCGAGGAAGTCCAGGAGAAGACCGGCGCGCCCGTGCTGCGCTGAGTGCTCCTGCCCAGCCTGACCGCGGGCCCGTGCAGGCGGGCCGATTGCCAGTCCCGACTGGTCAGCGGATCGCGTCGGGTTGGCGCTCCGGTACGGCGGCGGCGAAGGCGGGCAAAGCCTGGCAGTTCGCCTCGATCCGCGCGATCTGCGGGTAGGCGGCAGGATCCACGCCAAACCGTCGGGCGGAGTAGCACTGCGGGACCAGGCAAACGTCGGCGAGCGTGGGTGTTTCACCATGGCAGAACCGACCGGTGCCCGCATCGCGGGCGAGACGGGCTTCGAACGCGGCGAGGCCCCGGGCGATCCAGTGTTGCAGCCAGGCGGCCACCGCCTCCGGCGAGGCGCCGAGCGGCTGCTTGAGGTACTCGGTGACCCCGAGATTCTGCAGTGGCTGGATGTCGGCCACCACCAACTGCGCCAGGCCGCGGACGCGGGCCCGCTCGTCCGGCGATCCGGGAAGCAGGGGCGGGATTGGATGGCGTTCCTCCAGCCATTCCAGGATGGCCCAGGACTGCGTGAGCACCAGGCCGTCGACCTCGAGGGTGGGGACGCGCGATTCCGGGTTGAGTGCCTGGTAGGGAGTGGAAAACTGCGCGGCGTGGTCCACGCCGATGTTGACCGGGCGGTACTCGCAGGCCAGACCCTTCAGGGCCAGGGCGATGCGGACGCGGTAGGTGGCGCTGCTGCGCCAGAAGCCATGCAGGATCATGCGCCCAGCCTAGCGAAACCGTCGCTGGCTGCCCATCCCCGGATACGATCTGCAGTGGCGGTTTGCCGTCCGGGCAGAGGTGTTCAAGCAACCATTTCAAGCAGATATTTCAAGCGATTGCTTGAATCGCCACTGCCGCTCATCTACCATGGGGCGTCATGAACGCTCCCGTTTCATTTTCGCAGGCAGAGTCCCTGCCGGATTTCCTGCGCGAAGATGCTCCGGCCGCAACGCGCGACGAGACCCGCTGCCGTCTGCTGCGCGCAGCCATCGATGTCTTCGCACTCCATGGCTACCACGGCGCTTCCACGCGCGAGATCTGCGAACGGGCGGGGGCCAATACCGCCGCCATTCACTATCACTTCCGTGACAAGGCCGGGCTGTACCGGGAACTTTTCCGGCTGCCGATCGAGTTGGTGACGGCTGCCTCCCGACCGATGACGGATGCCCGGTTGCCGTTGCTGGAGCGCCTCGGGCATTTCTACCGTGGTGTCCTCACGGTGCTTGCACAGGACGGCAAGTTGCGGCAACTGGCCCTGCTGCATGCCCGTGAGGAGGCGGAGCCGACCGGCATCCTCGGTGACTGCCGCACGCAGGCGATCCGCTCCCAGCACGACCAATTGATGAGTCTGCTGCTCCCGGAGTTCGGGCTGGAAGCGCCGGACGAACAATTGCACGGCCTCGCCTTTGCCATGGTCGGTCTGGTGCTGGTGTATTGCATGGCGCGGCCTGCAGTGGAAACTTTCGTGCCCGCGCCGCTCGCGACGCCGGAGTCGCGTGAGGCGCTGGTGCAGCGCTGTGCGCTCTACGGGCAGGCGCTTATCCAGGCCGAGCGCCTGCGCAGGAATGCCGAATGATGCGGACCCGCTTTTCGTTGCCTCGCCTGCCGGCGGGGCGTGGACGTTCCCTGCTCGCACTGGGCTTGGCAGTTGCCTGTCTGGCAGGCTGCGCGGTAGGTCCGAAGTTCCGCAACCCCGGGCCTGCGGTTCCCGCCGGATGGCAGTCGCCGCTGCCCCATGACGGCGAGCCCGCGAATCTGGTCGAGTGGTGGCGGCAACTTGGCGATCCGCTCCTGACCGAGCTCGTCGCCGAGGCGGACCGGCGCAATGCCACCGTCGAGGCGGCACTGGCGGGCGTGAGGGCGGCCCGCGCCAATGCCGGCCTGGAGCTCGCCCGTCTGCTGCCTGCCGGTGAGGGCACTTGGGAGGAGCAGCGCAGTCGCAGCATCATCGGCTTCACCGAACAGGGTCCACTGACCGGTGTCGCGCGCACCACCACCCGCAGCCTGGATGCGCGTTGGGAAATCGACTTGCTCGGTGGCCAGCGTCGCGCGCTGGAGGCGGCCCAACGGCGTGCCTTCGCGGCGGACTCGCGCTGGCATCTGGCGCGGACCACGGTTGCCGCCGAGGTGGCCAACAGCTACACCGCCTACCGTGCGTGCACCGCGCGCCGCGCGCTGCTGCAGTCTGCGGTCACGGCGCGTGAAGCGACCGCCACGCTGGTGGCGCGCAAGGCGCAGGCAGGCCTGCTCGCCAAGGGCGAAGCCGCCCAGGCCGCTGCCGCTGCAGCCGATAACCGGGCGGCGGCTCGCGCGGTCGAGGCCGCCTGCGTGAGGGCCCGCAACGCATTGGCCTATCTCACCGGCCTCGACGGTGCCGAGTTGGCAAAGCGGCTCACGGCGGCCGCCCAGCCGGAGACGTTGCCCGTTCCCGTGGCGACGCGTGTCGACGTGCTGCCGGCAGTGCTGGTGCGCCAGCGGCCGGATGTCGCCGCCGCCGAAGCGGAGTGGGCGGCGGCCGTCGCCGATCTCGGCTTCGGCATCGGCGAGTTGCTGCCCAGCGTCAACCTGCTCGGTTCGGTGGGCAAGTCGACTACCGCCGTCCTCGGTGGCTCGTTCGGGGTGGACAACTGGCGTTTCGGTCCGACCGTGAGCATGCCCGTGCTGAGCGTGGCCAGTGCCACCGCCGGCATCAGCAGCTTGCGCGCGCAGATTGCGGTGGCGCGGGCCCGCTACGAAGACCAGGTGCGGGTGGCGATACGTGAAGTCGAGGACGCACTTGCGACGCTGGCTGCTGCCGACGCGCGGGATGCGGATGCTGCCGTGGCCGCCGCGAACTGGACGCAGGCGTTGCAGGCCATCGAGGCCCGTCATCGGGCCGGACTCGCCAGCACCCTGGAACTGGAACAGGTCCGTCTCGCCCAACTGCAGGCCGCGGACACCCGGATTGCGCTCGCGCAGGAACGCACCACCGCGTGGGTGGCGCTCTACAAGGCATTGGGCGGCGGTTGGTCGCCCTCCGAGGAATGAAGTCGATGGATATCGGTAAGAAGAATCCGCTCGCTGTCCGGTTCCCGGTAGCACGTTCGCGCTGGTGGCTACCCTCGGGTGCCCTGCTGCTGGGGGCGGTGGCCTGGCTGGTGCTCGAGACGTCGGCGACTGCCGCCGAGGAGCCGACGGCCAAGGCCGTGGCACCGTCCATGAC
>JBJTPC010000299.1:0-5013 GCA_046074905.1 Gammaproteobacteria bacterium | reverse complement strand
TGGCGGGCGTCGAGGCCATCGTCGCCGAGGGCTTCGAGCGTATCCACCGCACCAACCTCATCGGCATGGGCGTCCTGCCGCTGGAGTTCAAGCCGGGCACCAACCGCCTGACGCTGGGCCTTGACGGCACCGAGACCTACGACGTGGTGGGCGAGCGTCGTCCCCGTGCGGACCTGACACTCGTGGTCCATCGCCGCAACGGCGAACGCGTGGAGGCGATGGTCACTTGTCGCCTCGACACGGCGGAGGAAGTGTCCATCTACGAGGCGGGCGGCGTGCTGCAGCGCTTTGCCCAGGACTTCCTCGAATCCAACCAGAGGGGCTGAGGCCACCATGTCCAGCGCACCGCAGATTCGCATCCCTGCCATCTACCTGCGTGGCGGCACCAGCAAGGGCACGTTCTTCCGTCTGCAGGACCTGCCCGCATCGGCGCAGGTACCGGGCGAAGCGCGCGACCGCTTGTTCCAGCGGGTGATCGGCAGCCCCGACCCCTATGCGGCGCATATCGACGGCATGGGCGGTGCCACTTCGTCCACCTCGAAGTGCGTCATCCTCTCGCGCAGCACGCGGCCCGATCACGACGTCGACTACCTCTACGGCCAGGTGTCCATCGACAAGGCTTTCGTCGACTGGAGCGGCAATTGCGGCAACCTCTCGGCGGCGGTCGGCCCCTGCGCCATCGCGATGGGGCTGATCGATGCGGCGCGCGTGCCGCGGGATGGCGTGGCCGTCATCCGCATCTGGCAGGCGAACATCGGCAAGACCATCGTCGCCCGTGTGCCCATCACCGCCGGACAGGTGCAGGAAACCGGTGATTTCGAGCTGGACGGTGTCACCTTCCCCGCGGCCGAGATCGTGCTGGAGTTCATGGATCCGGCCGAGGAAGGCGATGGCGGCGCGATGTTCCCCACCGGGCAACTCATCGACAACCTCGAGGTACCCGGCATCGGCACGCTGAAGGCGACCATGATCAATGCCGGCATCCCGACGGTGTTCGTGAACGCCGCGGATATCGGCTACACGGGCAAGGAGTTGCGCGAGGCCATCAACACGGACCCGGCGGCGCTGGCACGGTTCGAGGCGATGCGCGTGGCGGGGGCCTTGCGCATGGGGCTGATCAAGGAACCCGCCGAAGCCGCGAAGCGCCAGCACACGCCGAAGATCGCGTTCGTGGCGCCGCCGGCGAGCTACACGTCCTCCAGCGGCAAGACCGTGGAGAGCGGCGACATCGACCTGCTGGTGCGCGCGCTCTCGATGGGCAAACTGCACCACGCCATGATGGGCACGGCCGCCGTGGCCATCGGCACTGCCGCCGCCATCCCCGGCACGCTGGTGAACCTGGCCGCCGGCGGCGGCGAGCGCCAGTCCGTGCGCTTCGGTCATCCCTCGGGCACGTTGCGCGTCGGTGCCGAGGCCGTGCAGATCGAGGGCGAGTGGCAGGTGAAGAAGGCCGTCATGAGCCGCAGTGCCCGCATCCTCATGGAAGGCTGGGTGCGCGTGCCCGGCGACGCGTTCTGACGAATCGCGAGCACGCTCGCTCCCACAGCCAATTTTCGTGGGAGCAAGCTTGCTCGCGATTCCCGGTGCTTCATTGCACAATGGGAGCATGACGCACTGCTCCCTCATCTACGACTGCGACCCCGGCGTCGACGACGCCATCGCGCTGTTCCTGGCTTTCGCTTCGCCGGCGGAACTCGACCTCATCGGCATCACCACCGTCGGCGGCAACGTGCCTGGCGCACTCACCGCGCGCAACGCCTGCCTCATCCGCGAATGGGCGGCGCGTGAAGACGTGCCGGTGCATGCCGGCTGCGAGGGCCCCATCGTCCTGAATGCCGTCGATGCCGAACATTTCCACGGGGCCACCGGCCTCGGGCATCTGCCGGTGCACACGCCGCACCAGGGCCCGGCCCCGGGACATGCTGCCAACTTCATCGTCGAGCAGCTACGCACCCGCCCCGCAGGCACGGTGACGCTGGCCGTCACCGGTCCGCTCACGAACGTGGCGATGGCCCTGCGTCTAGCGCCGGACATCGCGCCGCGTATCGCACGTATCGCACTGATGGGCGGTGCACGGAGTGCGGGTGGCAACATCACGGCTTCGGCGGAATACAACATCCATGCAGACCCGCACGCGGCGGATATCGTATTCAGGTCGGGTGTGCCGCTCCACGTGTTCGGGCTGGACGTGACGCATCAGGTGCGCTCTTCCTCGGCCAGACGAGAAGCGATCCGCGCGCTCGGCACGCCGAATGCCTTGCGGGTAGCCAAGTTGCTCGCCTTCGCGGATGGCCTGCCGGCGAACCAGGAGCGAGGCTTCGGCACGGCCCTGCATGATCCCTGCATCATCGCCTGGTTGCTGCGGCCCGCGCTGTTCAGCTTCCAGGACTGCCATCTCGTCGTATCGACGGACGCTGGTCTGACACGCGGCCATACGGCCGTCGAGTTCCGCACCTCGGCCCATGTGCCCGTGAATGCGCACTGGGGCGTGGCAGCGGATGCCGAGGGCGTGTTCGCGCTGTTGCTGGAAAAACTGCGCTGAAGCGCGACCAGTCCGCCGTCATGCAGACCACCACGAAGGCCGAACTTCCTGTGACACTCGCCGTCATCGGCTCCGTGAATCTCGATCTCGTCGCCCGTGCACCGCGACTCCCGGTCCCCGGCGAGACAGTCACGGGTGCCACGTTCGCGAGTTATCCCGGCGGCAAGGGCGCCAACCAGGCATTGGCAGCGCGTCGTCTGGGCGCGAGCGTACGCCTGGTCGCTCGCGTGGGACAGGATGCCCACGCCGCACCGGCGCTCGAGCTGCTGCGGGTCGACGGGGTGGATTTGTCGGCAATCGCCATCGACGACAGCGCACCGACCGGCGTCGCGCTGATCGCGGTCGATGATCTCGCGGAGAATCACATCGTCGTCGCCCCGGGCGCAAATGCGCGGCTGATGCCCGCGGACATCCCGGCTGGCGCGCTCGACGGCCCCGTGTTGTGCCAGCTCGAGGTTCCGGTGTCGACACTCGAGCAGGTGGCTGCTCAGGCGCGAAGTTTTCTGGCCCTGAACCTGGCACCCGCCCGCGAAGTACCGGTGTCGCTGCTCGAGCGCGCGGACCTGCTGGTGGTGAACGAAGGCGAGGCCGCGTTCTATGGCGAATCCTTGCACGCTGCACGCGGTTGGGTGGCTATCACCTTCGGTGGTACCGGTGCGACCTTGCTGCGCCGCGGTATCGAAGTGGCGCGTGCCGCTCCACCCCCCATCACGCCGGTGGATACCACCGGTGCGGGCGATGCGTTCACGGCGGCACTGGTGGTCGCCCTGCTCGAGCACCAGCCGCCGCTGGCAGCCCTGCGCTTCGCCTGCGCGGCAGGCGCCGCTGCGGCTACCCGTGCCGGGGCACAACCGGCCTTGCCGATGCGCGCCGAAGTGCTGGCGCTGCTGGAGTCATGCACATGAAGCATATTCACGCTTTCCGTCGAGACGGTATCGGCAGCGAGCTGCGCCCATGACCCGTCGCGTTCCTGAACTCTCCCTGCAGCACTACATCGCCGGCAGTCCGGCGCAGCGCACTGCTTTCGAGCAGGCGCTGTTCGCGGGCCTGCAGGATTACGGCTTCATCATCCTCAGCGATCATGGAGTCGCCGAGTCGTTGCTGGATGAGGCCTACGCCACCGCCGAAGCGTTTTTCGCGCTGCCGCTGGCTGCGAAGCTCGCCTGCCGGGGTGGCCTGCGTGGCTATACGCCTTTCGGTATCGAGCACGCCAAGGACCATGCGGTCCCCGACCTCAAGGAGTTCTTCCAGGTGGGACGCGACCCGGCGCTTGGCGCCGTCGCTGGCGAAAACTATCCGGCCAATGTCTGGCCAACGGCGTTGCCGGCGGTGGCAGACGTATTCGGCCGCTTGTATGCGGCGCTGGACGATGCCGCAGGGATACTGCTGCGGGCGCTGGCGCCCGCGTTGCAAGTGCCCCCCGAGTGGTTCGCGGAGCGGGTGGCGGCGGGGAACTCCGTGCTGCGTGTCATCCACTATCCGCCGGTCGCTGCCGATGCCGAGCCCGGGGCGGTTCGCAGCGCCGCACACGAGGACATCAACCTGCTTACGCTGCTGGTGGCCGCACGCGGGGGTGGCCTGCAGTTGCTCGACCGGGATGGCTCCTGGCTGCCGGTCGAGACCAACCCACGCAACCTCATCGTCGATTCCGGGGACATGATGGCCCGACTCACCAACGGCGTCATTCCGGCAACCACGCATCGGGTGGTCAATCCCGGCGATGTCGTCACGGGCATCGCCAACACGAGCCGCTACTCGATCCCCTTTTTCGTGCACCCGACCAACGCGACTCCGCTGGCTGCGCTGCCCGCATGCATCACGCCCGATCGGCCGCTGCGGTACCCGCCGACCACCGCCGGCGAGTACCTCGAGCAGCGCCTGCGCGAGATCGGCCTGGCGCCTACTGCGCCGTGAAGCCACCGTCCACGCTGAGGATGGAACCTTGGCACAGCGTGGAATCATCCGAGGCGAAGAACAGGATCGCCGCCGCGACTTCCGCCGCCTTGCCCATGCGACCGATCGGCATCACGCCGCGCAGCATGCCCTTCGCGGCCTCCTGGTCGGGCATCAACTGCGTCCAGCGCTCCATCATCGGCGTCTCGATCACGCCGGGGCAGATGCAGTTGAATCGCACGCCGGACTGCGCGAGTTCGATGGCCATGTCCCGCGTGAAGACCACGAGTCCGCCCTTGGCGCTGCCGTAGGCTGTCGACAGCGGGAAGCCCACCAGGCCGTTCAGCGAGGACACGTTGACGACGCTGCCGCTGCCGCGGCGCACCATGTGCGGCACCACATGCTTGCAAAGCATCCATGGTCCCTTGAGGTCCGTTTCCAGCACCATGTCCCACTCGTCGGTGGTGGTCTGGTCGTAGGTGCGATTGAGTTCGGCGCCGGCGTTGTTGACCAGCACGTCGATCTGTCCCCACAACTCCATGGCGCGTGCCGCCACGGCGATCGCGCTTTCCTCCTTG
>JBJTPC010000298.1:0-2522 GCA_046074905.1 Gammaproteobacteria bacterium | reverse complement strand
CATCTGCGCGCCTAGCCCCGACGCACCCGAACGGTGAGCGGGGTCATGCTTTCGACGACAGGCTTCAATTCCGGGCGCGCCATCAGTAGACGGATGATTAGCGCCACGCTTCCCGGCACGCGGGTCTCGCCGAGCGCCCATTTCTGCCCGGTGCGAGGCGACGCTCCCACCAGCCGGGCGAACGCCTGCTGGCTGTAGCCGAGGGCCGCGATGGCGTCGCGGTACTCGGCCTCTCCCATGGCGCCCACTACGCCTGATTTTCCCTTCTGGGCCATGTTCTGGACCATTTCATACGCCTTTTAGGCCGTCCAATCACGAAAAAGTGATTGAACGCAGGGGGTGTTGTGACCCTGGAAGTCTGGCCCTGCCTTGACTGTCGCGCCTATTAGGCGTATATTAGGCACTAGATGAGACGGCCTAAGGCCCTCGAACGGAAGTGACCCGACGGAAGAGCCGAAGAGGCGAGGGTGGCAAACCACCCCACGGGAAGCTGGAAGAGAGGACACCCGAAAGGCCCGAGCGAAGCGGAAGGCGAAGCTATGCCAGAACGCCCGCTCCGAGATCGTCCACCGACACAATCCGCCCAGCGCATCCTTCCTGCCCCACGGCGCCGCCAAGCGCCACTCCCGACTAAAACGAAAGAAGGCCCACCGTTGGCCCCGGTGCTTCGAACACCGGGCGGCGAGCCCTCAGGAACCACCTGCGAAGGAAAGTCCCATGACACGTTCCCCTAGCACGCACTGGCGCGTCTCGCCAGTGGCCTGGCTGCCGATCTCGCTCGCGATCGTGGCCGAGTCGATGTCCAACGCGCTCCGCGCCTACGGGCTCGGCGCGCACCTCGACCGCTTCACCGTCACCATCCAGGGCCAACCGGTTTCCATCGCCGGGGCCGTCCTGGTGCTGGCGGCCGTCGCGGTCTCACTGTCCCAGGCGCGCGCGGCCTGGGTTGCGCTGACGCCTTCGGGTCCAGCGCGTCAGCGCATCGTCGCGGCCGTTGCCGCGGTGCTTCTGCTCTCGATCTCGATCACAGCCATGGCGTCGCACATCCTTGAAGCCCAACGCGCCAAGGTTTCAGACGAGGGCGGGGCCCGTGGCCGCTACGATCGCGCCAAGACCGCCTACGACACGGCGGCGGCCGAGCTGGCAAAGCTCGGCAACCCGCGCCCCGTGCCTGTGATCCAGGCCGAGGTGACGGCAACGAAGATCGACATGGCGGTGTGGCGCCGCTCGCAACAGTGCGCCGACATCAGCCGTGACGACACCAAGGCCGCCTGCGAGCCGATCCTGGCGCTCTACAAAGAGCGCGGGAATGCGGCCCGCAAGGCCGAGCTGGCGCCGGAGGTTGCCCGCCTTCGCACCGAGCTTTCGAAGCTGGACCGCCCCGAGGAGGCCACGGCTTCCGAAAGCGCGGTCTCGGGCTTCTGGGCTTGGATCATGGGTTTCGGAGTGGTCTTCGTGGCCACCTTCGGCACCGTGATCTTCGCCCGCGTCGAGGTGGCTCGCCCCACCACGGCCAACGACAACGAGGCAGCGGCCCGCACCGCCGCCTCCAAGCCTGTGCCGCCCTCGAACGGCGGCACGCGCGCCCCGATCCCAGCCGACCATCCGGTGATCGTGGCGCTGCGCCGGACAAAGCGCCCCCTCTCCAACGACGAGTTGGCAACCGAGATGGGCGTGACGAAGGGCGAGGCCTCGAAGCGCTGGCGCGAGGTATCCGATCAGCTCACCGTCACCCGCGAGGGTCGCGAGCTGCGCATCGCGGTAGTCGCCTGAACCATGAACCTCCCGAGCCCCGTGGCCACCCCTGGCCATGGGGCTTTTTTGTTGTCGCTTTCCTTGCTGGCGCTTCGGTTGCCCACGCAGCAACCGCGCCGTGAGTTTCCTGCCGCGTTTCCGGCCAGCGCCCAGCGCGAGATCTGTTGCCGGCTACGGTTTCCGGACCTGGAAACTGCGCCGAAGAGCCCGATTTCATTGGCCTCTGCGGCCGTCGCCTGGCAACCGTCGCCAACGCCAACCTGCCGGCGCCCAGCGCCGACCGGCGTGCCCGCCGCGGGAGTCCAATGCATACGTCAAGATCCGAGCGGAGCATGCCCGGACATGGCGCGATCCTGTGCATGCAAACGACGCTGCCGCGTTCGCGGCGATGCCTGAGGACGTGCAATCTGATATTGGTAGCCTATCAAGCGCGCGTCGAATTTTTAAGCGCAGAAACCCGCGTAAGCCGACCAAGGCGGGTCGGCCGCGCAAAGAGAAGTGAAGGGAGCGGACATGTCGCAGATAAAAACCAAAAGTCTCGACCGAGCCAACGATACTTGGATCAAGATTGGATGCCACCGTGAGACGCATCGCCTTGATCGAGCTCTGGAGGCGTTTCAGAAGGCGCTGACGCTGGCAGACGCCCGCGGTCTGGCAGACGACTTTGCCAACGGCGTTGTCAGCATGCACGACAACAAGGGCTGGTTGACGGTTAAGTGGAAGAGTTCCGCCGACGGTCAGCGTCTGCACGCTCTTGTAGATGAGGC
>JBJTPC010000297.1:0-2103 GCA_046074905.1 Gammaproteobacteria bacterium | reverse complement strand
CCCCCGTCAGCCGGCAAGACCGGCCCTCCGGCGCAGATGCTCGACGCAGCGGCGGGCCGCCTGGCCATACCAGAGGGCGGGACGCTGGCCCCGCGGCCAACGGCCAGCGATCACGTCATCGAGACGGGCCGCCAGTTCCTCGAGCTTGACGAGTCGGTTGGTGCCCTCGGTCACCGTCACCGGGCGCTCGGTGTTCTCGCGCAGCGTCAGGCAGGGAATCCCGAGGTAGGTCGTTTCCTCCTGCACACCGCCGGAGTCCGTCACCACCGCGGAAGAGCCGGTGACGAGGTTCATGAACTGCAGGTACCCGAGCGGCTCGGTGAGGGTGATGCCCGCTGCGCCTTCGAGGGCCGCCATCAGGCCGAAATCCTGCAGGCGCTTGCGCGTGCGCGGGTGCACCGCGAACACGAGTCGCAGTCGGGCCGACACAGCCACCAGTTGCGACACCAGGGGCCGCAGGGCCGCCTCGGTATCGACATTCGAGGGGCGATGCAGCGTCACCACGCCGTAGGGCACCTCGGCCAGACCCATCGCGGAGCGCGTGGTATCGGCCTCGATGGCCTCGCGCATCATCTCGTAGCTGTCGATCATGATGTTGCCGACGAAATCCACCTTCGCGGCGTCCACGCCCTCGCGGGCGAGATGCGCATCCGCATCGGGCGAAGGCGTCCAGTAGACATCGCAGATGGCGTCGGTGACGAGACGGTTGATCTCCTCGGGCATGCGGCGGTCGCCGCTGCGCAGACCGGCCTCGAGATGGACCACCGGGATGCCGAGCTTGGTGCCCACCAGCGCGCAGGCGGCGGTGCTGTTCACGTCGCCCACCACGATGATCCAGTCAGGCTTTTCGGCCAGTGCGACCTTTTCGTACGCAATCATCACGCCGCCGAGCTGCTCGGCGTGGGAGCCGCTGCCGACCTCCAGATGGAAGTGGGGCTTGGGCATGCCGAGGTCGCGGAAGAAGGCGTCCGACATGTTCGGGTCGTAATGCTGGCCCGTGTGGACGATCCGCGGCTGCGCCCAGTCCGTGGCGGCCAGCGCGTGGTACAGCGGGGCCACCTTCATGAAGTTCGGGCGGGCGGCGGCGATGAGGTGCACTTGGAGCATGGGGGGGTCCGAGCAGGGTCCGGGATTACGTTAACCGGAACTTTAGCGGTTTCTTCCGGGCAAATCGGTGACACAATCACAGTTCCGGAACGGCGCCGACCGGCTTGAACGGTGAGTTCGGCCCCGAGACCGGCGAGGCTCGACTGAAACCATGGCACTGCCCCGCGCCCCCGTCGTCTCGCGCCAGTCCCCCCGTGACTGGTGGGAAGGCCCCCGGCCTGCGGGAGTCCTGACGCTGCCGCATCTGCGCTCCACCTCGAGCGGTCGTGCCGCGCTGTGGCATGCCATCCGCCTGGCCCGCGAGACGCGCGAGGCGCTCTCGCCCGAGGCCGCCCTCGGTGTGCTCGTCCCCACCTACCATCCGCGCACCCTCATCGCGCCGGTGGTGGCACAGGGCCTCCGCCCGGACTTCTACCCGCTCATGGCGGACGGCCTGCCCGATGTGGCCGCGCTCGACGCCCACGCGCGTCTCGACACTTTCGCGCTGGTGCTGCCGCATTTCTTCGGCGCCGGCCGCTCCTTCGCCGCCGTGCGCAAGTGGTGCACCACGCGCGGCATCGTGCTGATCGAGGACTGCGCCCACGCACTGCTGGGGCCCGCCGGTGAACGGCCGGTCGGTCATTGGGGCGATTACGCCATTGCCAGCCTGTCGAAGTTTTCGCCCGTACCGGAGGCGGGACTGCTCGGCTCGGCGGCGCATGCCTTGCCGCAGTTGGCGCTCGCCGCCGCCCCCGTGCGCCAGCAATTGAAGGTGCTGAAAGACCTCTGGGACTACCAGCGACTGGCCCGCGAAGCGGACGAAGACCTCGCCGGCTTGTGGCGACAGGCCAGCGCCGGCGTGGTGCGCCTGCCCCCGATCGATCCCGATCCGGTGGCCACGCTGCCCGAAGCGCTGGCGGAAGGATCAAAAATGCCGTTTGACCATTCTACAGGTGTCTCGAATACAATCGATAATCCCGGATTGGAACACACTACCGTGTCGGGTATCATTGGAAG
>JBJTPC010000296.1:0-9395 GCA_046074905.1 Gammaproteobacteria bacterium | reverse complement strand
CGCAGTTTCCTCAAGGTCTCGGCATTGGCAGGGGGTGGCATTGCCCTGCAGGTCCTGTGGCCTGCGAGTGCCGCCACCAACACCAGGCACGCGCTCTCGGTCTGGGTGAGCATCGACAGCGATGGCATCGTCACCCTGGCCAGCAAGAACCCCGAGATCGGACAGGGCATCCAGACCGCCCTGCCGATGCTGGTAGCCGAGGAGCTCGACTGCGACTGGTCCCGGGTGCACGTCGAACAGTCACCCCTCAATCCTGCCGTATATGGTCCGCAACGGGCCGGCGGCAGCATGGCCACGCCCCTGCATTGGCTGCCCCTGCGGCAGGCCGGCGCGGTGGCCCGGCAGATGCTCCTGACCGCGGCTGCGGTGCGGGCGAACATTCCCGTCGGCGAGCTGGATACGGAATCCGGGCTCGTGCTGCATCGACCCAGCGGGCGCCGCTGGACCTACGGCGAACTCGCGGCCGAGGCTGCGCGGCAGGTGCCCCCCGACCCGGCCACGGTGAAGCTCAAATCTCCCGACCGCTTCAGGCTGGTGGGTCGCCCGCAGCGAGGTGTCGATACGCCGAAAATCGTTCGCGGCGAGCCGCTGTTCGGGATTGATGTCCGCCTGCCCGGAATGCTGCATGCGGTGTTCGAGTCCGCGCCAGCGCACGGCGGTCGACTGATGCGCGCGAACCTCGAGGCCGCTCGTGCCGTTCCGGGCGTGGTCGCCGTGCTGACGCTCGAGGGTAACGGCGGCCCGGATGCGCTCGTCGATGGCGTAGCCATCGTCGCGCACGGTCACTGGCAGGCCGAACAGGCCCGCCGCCGCCTTGACATCGTTTGGGACCTCTCGGCAGCACGCGGTCATGGCAGCGCGGACTACGCGGCGCAGGCGCGCCAGTGGTTCGATGCCCCCGGTGACGGGACGGGAATGGATCTCCGTGTCGACGGCGATGTCGATGCGACGCTGTCCACGGCCAGCCGCCGACTGACCGCGCGCTATGACTACCCCTTTCTGGCCCATGCGCCCCTCGAGCCGCAGAACACGACGGCGGTCTACCGGGACGGCCACCTCGAGGTATGGACGCCCAGCCAGAATGCCCAATCCGGCGTCGGCTTGATCGCGCAGCATCTCGGCATCCCCGCGGACCGACAGACCGTGCACTACACCCGGTCCGGCGGCGGCTTCGGCCGCCGCCTGATGTGCGATTACATAGTGCAGGCAGCAGCCATCGCCAAGGCACTCCCGGGACGACCCGTCCAATTGCTGTGGAGCCGCGAGGAGGACTTCAAGCGGGATTTCTTCCGCCCGGCGGGCTGGCACGAATTGGAGGCCGGTCTCGACGCCTCCGGTCGACTGATTGCGTTGCGTGATCGCTTCGTCACCTTCGGCAAGGACGGCAAGACGGCCCGCGGTGCGGGACTCGACCCCCAGCACTTCCCGGCCGGCCTGCTCGACCACCTGCACTATCGCCAGCATCTCCTGCCCACCGTCATCCCCACCGGGTTCCTGCGCGCGCCGAGCTCCAACGCCCTGTGCTTCGTCTTCCAGGGCTTCCTCGACGAGGTGGCGGTGGCCAGCGGTCGCGACCTGCCAACCTTGATGCTGGAGCTCTGTGCCGCCGATCGCATCATCGGCTCCGCCGGCGACCCGAGCCGGGCCTCGCCCGCCTTCCATACCGCGCGTGCCCGGGCCGTGATCCGCCGCGTGCTCGCCGACAGCCGCTGGCACGAGCGCCGCTCCGGCCAAGGCCATGGCTTCGGGTTTGCCTTCTACTTCTGCCACCTGGGCTATTTCGCGGAGGTCGCCGAAGTGCGGATCGACGCCGGAACGATCCAGGTACCGCATGTCTGGGTGGCCGGTGACATCGGCTCGCAGATCATCAATCCGCTGGGCGCGGACCAGCAGGTGCGCGGCTCGGTGCTCGAGGGCCTCGCGCAGGCGCTGTTGCAGCGCATCGACCTGCGTGACGGGACCGTCGAACAAAGCGGATTCTCCGGTTACCCACTGCCGCGGATCGGTACCATGCCGGAAGTCCATGTCAGTTTCGTCCCCAGCGATTTCCCACCCTCGGGTCTGGGCGAACCGGCCCTGCCCCCGGTGATTCCGGCGATTGCCAACGCCGTCCACGCCGCGACGGGACAACGCCTGCGTTCCTTGCCACTGCGCCTCGCCTGATTACGCGGTTCGCCGACACTCCGGCCCCGCCCCGAGTTCACCCGCCCGCCAGGAGCCTGTTGCCCATGTGTACGGACCACGACCATCAGGGATGGATTCCCGATCTCGCCATGACGCGGCGCCGCTTCGTCGCTGCGCTCGGCACCGTGGCGGCAGGAACACTCGCCGGTCCGGCGCTGTCGGCCACCGGCAACGTCCGCCCGGTCACGGCGAGGGAGGTGGGCATACCGATGGCCGAAGGCGAAGCCGATGGGGTGCTGTTCCATCCGGATGGCGCCGGTCCCTGGCCCGCCGTGCTGGTCTGGACCGACATCCTGGGCCTGCGTCCGGTGTTCCGCGAAATCGGCCAACGTCTGGCAGCCGAGGGTTACACCGTCCTCGTCCCGAATCCCTTCTACCGCTCGCAACGCGCGCCAGTGGTGGAAGGTTCCTTCGATTTCGGCAATCCGGAGCAGCGCAAGCGCGTGTTCGCGATGCGCGCGGCGATGAACGATACGGACATCGACGCCGACGCCCGCGCCTACCTGCGCTTCCTCGACGCGCAACCGCAGACGGACCGCAGCCGGCCCGCCGGCGTACAGGGCTACTGCATGGGGGGTCCGTTGTCTTTCCGCACCGCGGCCGCCTTGCCGGAACGGATCTCTGCCGTCGCCAGCTTCCATGGCGGAGGCCTGGTGACTCCGGAGGAGACCAGCCCGCACCGACTGATTCCCGCGACCAGGGCGGAGTTCCTGGTCGCCGTTGCCAGGAACGACGACGCCCGTGAACCGCTCGCCAAGGACGAACTGGCCGCTGCCTTCGCCGCCGCCGGCAGGAAGGCCAGCGTGGAGGTCTACCCCGCGAACCACGGCTGGTGCGTGTTCGGCAGCGCGAGCTACCAGGAAGCCGAGGCAGAGCGCGCCTGGGCCGCCCTGTTGGACCTCTACGCGCGCAACCTCAAGGCGTGACCGCGAAGTGGTGGGCGACCACCATCACCAGCGCCGCCCCCGCCAAGGCCAACCAGGGCAGGACTCCAGCCCGCCGCTTGAAGGCGGCCATGCCCCCCTGGGCCGCGTACTCCGCCACCAGGGATGACGGGAAGACACCCTTGTCCTGAACGTAGTGGCGGAACAGGAAGACCGGGATGATCAGCAGGGCGGCAATCAGACCGTTACGCAGCGTGCCCTCGCCAAAGACATCCGCCCCCGCGCCGACAAAGGCGAGATTCACGAATCCCAGCACCGCACCGAGCCCGAGCAACCACGTCGGGCAGCGGAACGGGCGATCCATGGCGGGGCGGTCGAGCCGATGGATCCACCCGGCCTGCAGGTTCAGGAAGTTGAACAGCATGTAGCAGACATTGCTGATCATCAGCACCGCGAAGTAATCCGAGGCCAGCAGCAGGACGAGGTTGAAGGACAGGTCTGCCCACATGGCGGCCGTCGGCGCCCCGTGCGTGTTCACCCGCGAGAGGAACTTCGGCAACCAGCCGTCCACCGATGCCTGGTAGAGGGTCCGCGATGAACCCATCATCGAGGTCATCACGATCAGCAGCAGCGAGAGGATCAACGTGGCCACGAACACGTTGGTGATCACCACCCCGCCGCCGATGATCTTTGCCAGCGCCAGTGCGACGCCCGAGCCATCGTAGATCTTCGGATCGAGGAGCCCTTCGAGACCCAGCGAGGCCTGGAAGGCCAGGGGCACGAGGATGAAGATGACGGCACACAGCGCCCCGGCGGCGAAGATCGCGCGCGGCGTATCGTAAGCGGGGTTCCGGAACTCGCGGGTGTAGCACACGGCCGTTTCGAAACCGTAAGTGGACCAGCCTGCGCCGAACATCGCGCCCATCAGCAGCGTGATGCCGGCTGCGTCCCAGACACCGAAGCCGACCTCCGAGCCCTCGCGCACCAGCGGCAACAGGGGAAACAGGTGATCGGCGGGCAGGTCGCCGGTCAGCAGCGGCACCAAGCCGACGAGAATCAACGGCGACAGGCACAGCACGCCGAGAATCTTCTGGGCATACGCAGCGCGCGCCGCGCCATGATGCTGCAAGCCGAAAGTGACCAGCAGGAAGAACATACCGATGAGGGACACGGCATTCAACCGCAGCGTGAGCCCGTCACGGATGAAGCCGAGATCGACCAGCGTCAATTGCCAGGTATTGATCACTGCATCGGCCGGGAACAGGCTGGCCATCACGTAGCCGGCCGCCAGGCTGCAGCCCAAGGTCAACACCGGTGACCATGCCAGCCAATTGCACCAGACGGAGATGGGTGCCACCAGCTTCGAGTAGGGCAGCCAGGCGGCGGCACCGTAGACGGAGGCCCCGCCGGACTTGTGGGGATAAAGGCCGGCGATTTCCGCGTAGACGAAGCTTTGCAGGAACCCCAGCAGGATCGACACGATGAAGACCAGCCAGCTCGGCTGACCGATGGTGGCGGCGACTCCGCCCATCGTCAGCAGCACGCCGGCAGGAACGCCACTGGACGCCCAGAATGCATCCTTCCAGTCGAGCGAGCGGTGCAACTCCCCCGTGCCCGGTTCCCCTTTGGGTGGATGTTTCACATCACCGGGCCGGGACGCGGCCACATCATGGTCTTCGCCGAGCATCGCTGGATATTCCCTGCTGCGTTGGCCCGATGCTACCCGATGTCGGGAGGCGACGGCACCACCGGATTGCCGCGCAACGCTCAGGTGCGGGGCTTCACCCCGAGCCGCGCGGCATAACCGTTGTTGAAGGCGGTGATCAGCCGGTCGAACAGTGCTTCCGGCGTACGGCGCTCATCGGCAATCCATTGCTCCATGGGATGGGCGGTGATGGCGATTTCACGTTGTCCCGCATCCATGGCCTCGAGCATGCGCCGGGCGAAATCGTCGGGGTCGAGACCCGTGTCGATGGCCTCGTCGCTCTCGCCGCGTCGCGAACCATCGGCCGTCACGGCATTCCGGGATACCTCGGTCCGTACCGAGCCGGGCGTGACCACCACCACGTGGATGCCTGCCTGCGTCAACTCGACCCGCAAGCTGTCGGCATAGCCGATCAAGCCGTGCTTCGCGGCACAGTAGGCGGAACGCAGCGGCGAACCGATCTTGCCGGCGAGGCTGGACATCATTACCACCTGGCCCCCTCCACGCCCGACCATCCGCCGCAACAGGGCCTGCGTCAGCGCAATGGGGCCAAGCAAGTCCACCTCGATCATGCGCTGGTAAACCTCGAAGCCGGTATCGAGGGCGAGCGAGCGCTGCGAGATCCCCGCATTGTTGACCAGCACGTCGATGCCTCCCGACCACTCCCAGGCCTCGTCGGCCGCACGTTGCGCAGCCGCGAAATCCGCGGCCTCGAACGGCAGGGGCAGGCTGTCCGTGCCGCACTGACCGGCGACGGCCGCCAGGGCTGCGGCATTTCGCCCGGACAGTACCAGTCGATGACCGCGCGCGGCATAGGCCCGGGCAAGCGCTGCACCAATCCCGGATGAAGCGCCGGTGATCCAGGTTGTCTTGACGGTCGGGGACATGCAGGGCGCTCCTCGAAATGGGTAATGCTCGTCATCGTGCAGTGGCAACCACGACAGTGCAATTGTCGTCATCTGCCGCGGCAGGCGGTAGCCGCCCCGCCTGACAACCCTTGCGGCAGAATGCCGGACATTCACTCCCTGCCCGACGGAGTTGCCCGATGCGTTCCGAGCCTGCCCTGCTGCCAAGTCGCCTGGCCCTGCTGGTGATGCTTTTCGCCACCCCGGTCTGGGCGGGAACCCTCGATACTCCCGCACAGCTCGCGCGCGAACGGGCCCTGATCGGGATCCTGAAGCAACCGGAAATGCGCGCCGCGACCGCGCGTGCGGAACAGGTCTTCCGTAACGACCCCCAGGCCCGAAGCGCAGCCGGTGGTGCCCGGTTGCGGGTGGCTGCCGCGGCGTTGGCTGCAGCCGCTACCCACTATGCGCTGGGCAGCGATCCGAGCCGTACGGAAGTCAACTGGTCCGTCAATGCCCCTCACCGCTGGCATGGGCTTTCGGTTCCCGGTTCCGGCTTCGGCATCGACAATCCGGACAACGTGTATCAGGGATTCTCCGTGCAGGGTGGCGGCCGCTATGTCCTTCATGGACGACTTCCGGTGCAAGGACCGGTGCAGGTCCATCTGGAAGTGCGTGACACCATCCCGGGAATGGGCGACATGACCATCGAGGCCAGTCGCCAACTGGCCACGCTGCAGAGCGAGCAATGGCAGGTCGATGCGGACGGGCATGTTCGTATCCTGATCGACAGCGAGCCGGCCGCCGGCCGCGCCAACCATCTGGCCATCCCGGCAGCGGGGGTGCTGGATATCGGCATCCGGCAGTTGTTCACCGCATGGGGGCAGCAAGCGCCCGTGGCTTTCCACCTGGAGCGGCTGGATGCACGACCCTCGCCCACCCCGCGTGATTTGCCCCGCCTCGCCTCGCGGGCAGCCGCCATTCTCGACCGGCAGGCGCCGTTCTGGCTGGGGTTCTACGACAAGTTCATCTACGCGTTGCCCGTCAACAGTATTCCCGTGCCGCGAGCCCGGCCGGGCGGTCGCGGGCTGTCGGTGATGGCGCACTTCGAGCTGGCGGCGGATGAAGTCCTGATGGTCACGCTGGATGACCTCGGGGCTGCCTCGCTCGGTATCCAGGCGGCGGACCGCTGGGGCTTGTCCTACGAATACCGGCACCGCACCAGCAGCCTGAACAATGCCCAGGCACAACGCGATGTGGCCGGTACCTACACCTTTCTGGTGGCTCCGCGGGATCCCGGCTACCACAACTGGATCGACACCAGCGGCTTCGGACTCGGCACCCTCGTCCTGCGCTGGCAGGCCCTGCCAGGCACACGGAATCCTGCCGACGCGATCCGCACCGTGAAGGTGCTGAAGCGGGCAGAACTGGCCGGACAGCTACCCGCGGGACAATCGCGTCTGTCGTCGGCGGAACGCCGGCGACAACGTGCCGAACGCGAGCGTGACTATCGGTCCCGGCTGCTGCGTTGATGCCGCCCGCTGCACCCGTCAGCGGCGGGGTCCGACCTGTCGGCCGGCAGCCATCGCGAGGGCGGAAGCGACCAGGAGGATGCCGACAAGGTCCGCAATGGCGAGGCGCTCGCCGAGAAACCAGACCCCGCTGAGGGCCGCCACCGCCGGCTGGATGAGCAGTGCCATGCCCAGCACCATCGCGCTGAAATGCCGCATCGCGAACACGAGCAAACCCTGACCCAATATCTGGCTGACGAAGGCGAGGCAGACGAGCGGTGTCCAGTCACGCGGCCACACCGATTCCCCCAGCCCCACAGCGACCAGCAGCAGGAAAGGACAGGCGGCAACGCTGACCAGCACCAGCATGGTCCAGGGACCGACCTGCTGGCGGGCGCTGCGCAGCATCAGCAGGTAGCACGCATAAACCAGCCCGGCGCCGAGGGAGAACAAGTCGCCAAGCAAGGTGGTCGCGGACACCTCCAGGCTTCGGCCCATCAGGATCGCGGCACCACCGATGGCCAGCAACATGGCCACCCACTCCAGCCGCGCCGGGAAAGTGCGCGCCACCACGAAGCCCCAAACCATCAAGACGAGACTGGCACCGTTCCCGAACAGGGTGGCATTGGCCAGTCGAGTCATTCCCACGCCCACGTGCCAGAGCGAAAGATCGATGGCGAAAGCGATACCGCCGAGGGCGACGATTGCCAGCGAACGACGCGGGATATCTGCCGGGGAGGGATCATTCAGGCGCGCCAGCAACATCATGAAGGGCAGCGCGAGCAACAACCGCCAGAATGCCGTGCTGACCGGTCCGGTATCGGCGAGACGCACGAACAACCCGCCGAGACCGAGTGCGATACCGCCGCAAACCAGGGCGGCCAGCGGCAGCCAGGACGGGGCCTCGATCGATGACGGCAGGCGGTTCAACGGAACTGCGCCACCGTTTCGTCGATGGCAGCCGCCACATCCCGGCGGCGATAGCCCAGCAGTGCGGTCTCCGCCGGATCCGGTTCGTACGCAATCGTGTTGCCCCTGCCCTGGGCGATTGCGACATCCGGCAGCAGTGGACACTCCCGGTCCGCCACCATCAGGCGAGTGGCGCTACCCGCTGCGGTGAAGAACCGCTGGAAGTACTCGCGGAAGGTGAGATTCTCGTCGCCGACCAGGTACGCATGACCGGAGCGCCCGCGCAGCAAGGCGCCCTCGATGGCCTCGGACAGCGAGCGGAACGACATGAACTGGGTCCCGCCGGCAGGCACCTCGGGCGGTACCGCGAGGCGACCGCAGGCCCAGTCCACATACGGTTCGAACAGGGCGCTGCGCAAGCCGGGAACGGTCCCCACCATGAAGGGTGCATTCACGCTGACGACGTCGAACCCCGGCATGGCAAGCGCCCGGGCGCCCTCGCAGGCAGCGAGGCGCGAGCGGATGTACGCATTGCCGGCCAGCAATTGCGGTGCCGCCTGCGGATAGAAACTGCCCAGTTGCACCGCCCGCCTGACGCCTGCCGCACGCGCCGTGGTGAAGAAGGCGGGAACGGCCAGATGGTTGGCGCGGTAGAGCCATGCTGCGAAATCGGCCCCGCGGGGGACATGGCGCGGGTCATTGCCGGCAGCAAACACCAGCCACTCGAAACCGGCGAGCCGCTCGACCGTGAAATCGCCCGCGACGTAATCCCCGCGAAGATAGCGAAGACCGCAAAGGGCCGAGCCGGCCGGGGCGCTCTCGCCGCGCCCGGTGATGGTGACCTCGTGACCGCGTGCGGCGAGATGCAGCGCCGCATGTCCACCCAAGGCACCCGTGCCACCGACCACCAGGACCTTCATGCCGTGCGTCGTCTGCCGCCGCTCAGGCGGGCCGCCGGGCGTACCAGCCAAAGGCCGCGATGATCGCGTAGCAGAGCGCCGGCAAGGCCAGCGAAGTCGCGAGACTGCCGGTCACGTCGGCAATCATGCCGGTCAGGAGCGGCACCACCGCCCCGCCGAAGATGGCGACATTGATGATGCCGGAGCCATCGGCCGCCCGGGCCCCCAGCTTCTCGCAGGCCAGGCTGAAGATGGTGGGGAACATGATGGAGTTGGTCAAACCGATGGCCAGCAGGCTGTAGCCCGACACCGTGCCCGTGGTCTGCGTGGAGACGAGGATCAGCGCGATGGCTCCCAGCGAGACACTGGCCAGCACGAGGCCCGGGCTGACCACGCGCAGCACCGCCGAGCCGATGAAGCGTCCGACCATCGCCCCCCCCCAATAGAGGCCAATGAGC
>JBJTPC010000295.1:0-4116 GCA_046074905.1 Gammaproteobacteria bacterium | reverse complement strand
CCACGGCGAGCCGCTGCCATGCTGCCATGCGCACGGCCAGGGCAGGGGAGGACAGCACGAGACGATGCGGACGCACCCGTCCGGCAGCCACCGCGGCGGCCACCAGCAAGCCCCCGAGGCTGTGCCCGAGGAGAGTCACGGGCAGTTCCCCGGCATCGCGTGCGGTAGCGGCAAAGACAGTGGACAGGTGGTCGAGGAGTTGGTGGGGGCCCTGCAGGCCGCCGCGCGGCCCTTCCGAGGCGCCATGGCCGACCTGGTCGTAGGCCCGCACCGAGTACCCGCGGTCATTCAGCCACCGGGCCACCTTGGCGTAGCGGCCCGCATGTTCGCCCAGGCCATGCACGATCAGTACCTGACCACGGGGCGACTCGACCGGCCAATCCGTGACCGACAGCGACGTTCCGTCCTCGACGCGCATGCGGCGTTCCAGTCGGTCGGTCACGGCCGCCTCCCCGCTCAGTCCCGCGGCGGTCCCGGGAGGAAAGCGTTGGTGCGGCGGATGTAGTCCGCGTAGGCCGGTCGCCGCTCGCCGATGTCCTTCTCGAGCAGGGCGACGCCCGAGACCTTCAGCAGCAAGCCGGTCATCAGCAGCGGGCCGTAGAAGGTCCACCATGCGCCGGCGCCCAGCGCCAGCAGGTAGAAGCCCCACCAGATGCAGAAATCGCCGAAGTAGTTCGGGTGGCGCGTGTAGCGCCAGAGGCCCTGATCCATCACCTTGCCGGCGTTGGCCGGGTTCTTGAGGAACCGCGACAACTGCCAGTCCCCGCCCGCTTCGAAGATGAAGCCGAGGGTGAACAACGCCACGCCGGCATAATCGAGCCAGCCGAGGGGAGCTTCGCCGCCCACCGCGCCGAACAGCGGAATCGAGATGATCCAGGCAAGCAGTGCCTGGATACCGAACACGCGCCACAGGGCCTTGGTGCGGAAATTCGGCTCGTTGCGCGCGCGGATTGCCTGATAGCGCCGGTCTTCCGCATGTCCCCAATTGCGCACCGTGAGGTAGATCGACAGGCGCAATGTCCAGATCAGGACCAGCCAGACCAACAGATGGCCGCGTTCATTCTGCTCGGGACCGAAGTGGAAATAGGCGCCCGCTGCCGCCAGGAACATGAGCGACCACAGGCTGTCGACGACATCCACGTTGTTGCGGGCCAGGGAGATGAACCAGCCCAGCAGGACCAGCCCGGCCATCGGCACCAAGGCAGAGGCATAAAGTTCGAAACCGGTCATCACACACCTCGGAAGGCAGGAGTTCAGGACATCATGCCCGATGTTCGCTCCGCGCGCCGCAACGGGTTCAGTCCCGGGGTTGCGGACACCGTTTCAGGGGCAGGTGCGCGGCGCGGGCTCGCCTGCCGCCGGAACACGCTTCCAGTCCAGGTACTGGACCTTGGCGGGAACGGTGGGGGCAGGGTGAGGCTGGCCTGCAGCGTGCCACGCTCGCAGTCCAGCAGCCAGCTGCCACGCAGTGGATTCTCGAGACGTGTCGATCCCGGGCGGAGACGGCAGCCTCGGCCCACCTCGCCATGCAGTGCCTCAAGGCTGGCGCGCCGATGGACCCGGTCCGAGTCGAGGAACAGGTTCATGGCTGCCATGCTGTCTGCCACCCGGTCGTTCCAGCCCTCGCTGACCAGGCGGCTGACGGCCTGCTGCGCCTCGACGAACGCGGGGGCCGGCTGGAACTCGCGGGGCTGCAGGCCCCCGGTGGCGAGGAGCATCTGCAGTGCGGCATCGAAGACCTGGCTCCACGAGGTATAGGTGCGATTGCCGAAGCCGATGATCCCGACGCCGTATTCGGGCAACCAGCGCATCTGCGACCCGAATCCCGGCAAACCGCCGGTATGTCCGACCACCTGGCGGAAGTCGCAGGTCTGGGCAACCCGCAGACCGTAGCCGTAGGACGCGACATTCAGCTGCGGGAGGCCTGCAGGCGAGTGCGTGAGGCTGGTGGTATTGGCTCGCCATGCCTGCTGCATCTCGCGGAGCGAGGCACGCGAGAGAGGAGCGGTCTCGGCGCCGTCACGCGCCGGCCATGCGGCGAGGAACATCCCCACGTAGCGGGTCAGGTCGTCGACGGAGGTGAGCATGCCGCCCATGGCACCGAAGGCCCCGTCCGCGAGCTGGGGTTCCAGCTTCCACTGCCCGTCCTCCCAACGGTAACCGAGCGCCAGTTGGTCGGGGGATACGCGTGCCGGCTCCAGGGTGGTCGAGCGCATGCCGAGCGGATCCAGGATGTGCCGCTGCACATACGCCGTGTACGGCATGCCCGAGACGCGACTGACGATGCGTCCCAGCAACGCAAAGCCATAGTTCGAGTACTCGTAGCTGGTTCCCGGCGCACTGCTGAAAGACATTCCTTGCGCCAGCAGGGCATTGAAGGTCGCTTCGCTGATGGCCAGTTGCTGGTCTCCCCAGGGATTGTCCTCGGGAAAACCGGCGCTGTGCGTCAGCAGGTGGCGGATGGTGAGTCGTGGCGAGTCAGTCGTGGGATAGCGCCATGCAGCCAACTCGGGCAGGTGACGTTCGACCGGATCGTCCAGCCCCAGCTTCCCTGCATCACGCAGCTGGAGGATGGCCACCGCCGTGAAGCTCTTGGTCATCGATGCAATCCGGAACACGCTGTCCGGCTGCACGGGAGCGCGCCGCGCGACATCCCGCAGTCCATGGGTGCCGACATGTGCGACCCGACCATCCACCACGATGCCCCAGGCGGCACCAGGCACGTGTTCGCGCTCGAGAAACTCCCGCATCATGCGATCGATCCCGGCAAATCCGGTAGCGAGTTTTGCCGCCCGGTCGGGATCGCCGAAACCGGCGGGTGGTGCGATGAAGTCCGCGGGCGAGGGACTGCCGACGACCGATGGGTTTGCCGTGACCGATGAGCCGGCAGTGGGCAGCAAGCCCAGCAGTGCAACCAGCAGGAAGGTGACGATCGGTAGCCGGGCCATGCTCAATCCATCAGTGCGTCATTGCGGAGTCCGGCACGCTCCAGGTGGATGGGCAGCACGCGACCGTAGAGTTGACGGGTCCTCTCCGGGCTGCCCACCATGTCAGGCTGTTCCGCGTAACTGAAAATCGCGACGTAACGCATCACCGGTCCGGAGAGGGGCGCGACCCGGTGCAGCGAGTACCGCCCCTTGAAGATCTGCAGGTCCCCCGGCTCGAGTACCAGCGTTCGCACCAGCGACGGGTCACCATCGAGGACGCGTTCCACGAGATCGTAGTGCTCGTCCGTCGGGGTTCGCAGGTGCGGGCTGTACTCGAACTCGCCGCCATGCACCGCGTTCTGGATGGCCAGCGTGACCGTGTAGTTGTTGGTATCGAAGTGCCAGGGGAAGCCGCCACCCGCCTCTGCGAGATTGACGATCACATCCGCCAGTGGATCGCCGTAGGGATGGAAGTCGCGTTCACGCAGTGCCTCCTGGATGAACGGGGCAAAGGCCGGCCACTCGTAGAGCCCGCGCAGGAGACTGTCGGCCCCGAAGTTGTCTGCCGGCACGAAAGCGTTGGAGCGGTCATAGAAACGACGCAACGGGTGGGTCGTCGGCAGGTCGGGATGGTCCTGCGTGAAATACGGGTTCGTGCGGTTGAAGTTCCGATGGCCATGAGGGGCGACCCGATCGCATTCCGCCACCAGGGCGGGCAAGTGCTCGGCACGCACGAACTGCTTCAGGACCGCACAGCCCACCGCATCCAATTGTGCCTGGATCTCTGCCAGCAGTTGCTGTCGCTCGGGACCGGCGACATGCAGCGGATAACGATCGGTGTCCACCAATTCGCGGGGATCGAGGAGGGGCATGGGGGCTCCTGGACTAGTGCAGTCGGACTTTGGTGCTTGCCAGCACGGTGGATGAATCGTCCAGCATCAGTCGTACTTCGTAAAGCCCTGCAGGCAATGGCTGGTCGTTCTTGAGTGTCGGCAATTCCAGCTTGCCGGTCGTGCGGCACTGCAGATAACGGTGCACCTCGGGTAGCGGGAAAGCGGTGGGTTGTGCTGCCGCGTCCACACGGAACAGTCCGACCCAGTCGAAGCGATGGCCCGGCATGTTGTGCCAGCGGACGGTCAGTGGCTGCCCGCGGTGGCGCGGAACAGCCACCTTTTCGAGGCGCGGCGGA
>JBJTPC010000294.1:0-11053 GCA_046074905.1 Gammaproteobacteria bacterium | reverse complement strand
CCGAGGTGGTGAAGTACGGCCTGATCATGGATGAACCGTTCCTCGGCTGGCTCGAGGCGCACGCCGGGGCCCTGGGCGCGCGTGATCCGCAGGCGCTGGCGCATGCCATCCGCCGGAGCTGCGAATGCAAGGCCCAGCTGGTGGCCATCGGCGAGCGCGAACAGGGCCCGCGGGCGCTGCTCAATCTCGGCCATACCTTCGGTCACGCCTTCGAGGCCGGGACCGGCTATGGCGAACTCCTGCACGGCGAGGCCGTGGCCATCGGCATGCTGCTCGCCGCCGGCCTGTCGCAGCGGCTGGGCTGGCTGGGTGCTGCCGAGGTCGAGCGGGTGCGTGCCCTGCTGCGGGCACTCGGTCTGCCGGTGGAGGCGCCGAAGCTCGGGGTGGAGCGCACGCTGGAGTTGATGCGTCTCGACAAGAAGGTCCTCAAGGGCCAGTTGCGGTTGGTGTTGCTGCGTCGCCTCGGTGAAGGCATCGTCACGGCCGACTACCCTGCCGAGGCGCTGGTGGCCGAACTGCAGGCACGCGTCGCATGAGCGGGCCCCTGCGACCCGATCCCGACACCGGGCTCGCGTCCTACGCGCAGCACGAGGCGGACAGCCGCGGTCGGCACCATGTCGAGCCGGGGGCCGGTCTGCGGGGTGAATACCAGCGCGACCGTGATCGCATCGTGCACAGCAGCGCCTTTCGCCGGCTGGTGTACAAGACGCAGGTCTTCGTCAACCACGAGGGAGACCTCTACCGGACACGCCTGACGCACTCGCTGGAAGTGGCCCAGGTGGCCCGCTCGGTGGCGCGCGTCCTGCGCCTCAACGAGGCCCTCTGCGAGGCCATCGCGCTGGCCCATGATCTCGGGCATACGCCTTTCGGTCACGCCGGCCAGGATGCCCTGAACGACTGCATGCGTGACCATGGCGGCTTCGAGCACAACCTGCAGAGCCTGCGCGTGGTCGACGAGCTGGAGGAGAAGTACGCCGCTTTCCCCGGACTGAACCTCACGTTCGAGTCCCGCGAGGGCATTCTCAAGCATTGCAGCGCGCGCAACGCGGCGCAGCTGGGCGAATTGGGGCGGCGCTTCCTCGAGCGGCAGCAGCCGTCGCTGGAAGCACAGTTGGCGAACGTGGCCGACGAGGTCGCGTACAACCACCATGATGTCGATGATGGCTTGCGCGCCGGGCTCGTGGGCCTCGACGAACTGGACCAGGTGGCCCTGTTCCGCCGCCATCATGCGGCCGTGCGCGCCGCCCATGCGGGGTTGTCCGAGCGCCGGCTCGTGCACGAGGTGGTACGCCGCATGATCAACGAAGTGATCACCGACCTCACCGCCGCCACGCTCGAGCGTCTCGCGGCAGCCGGCGTGCAAACCGCGGCGGAGGTGCGTGCGGCCGGTCGCAGGCTGGTGGGATTCAGCGAACCGATTGCCGAGGACCACCTCGCGCTCAAGCAGTTCCTGCGCGAGCGGGTCTACCGCCATTTCCGCGTGGTGCGCATGACCACCAAGGCGCAGCGGACCCTGAAGGACCTGTTCCGGGCCTACTTCGAGGATGTACGCCTGCTGCCCGACGAGCACCGCGAAGCCGCACGGCGCCTCGAGGAGCAGGCCGGCGAGGCCGGCCGTGCCCGTGCCGTGGCGGACTACATCGCCGGCATGACGGACCGCTTCGCGATCAGCGAGCACTCGCGGCTGTACGACCCGTCCGTCTGAGCGTCGCCAGGGCCGCGTTGGCCACGGTTCAACCCCAGACCGTCCATTCCGCGCCCCCATCCAGCTCCAGCACCTTGCCCGTCATCCAGCGGCTGGCGGGCGCCGCCAGATAGAGCGCGGCCGCGGCGATGTCCGCCGGCTCGCCGAGGCGTTGCAGGGGCGTGCGCCGCGTCATCGAGGCGCGGGTTTCCGCCGTGAGGTAGGGAGCGAGCGCCGCCGTCACCACCGGGCCGGGCGCGATCGCGTTGACGCGCACCAGCGGCGCGAAGTCCTGGGCATGGTTGCGCGTCAGCTGCGTCAATGCGGCCTTGGCCGCACCATAGGCGCTGAAGTGCGGTTGCGCCAGCCGCGCAGCGGCAGACGTGATGTTGATGATGGCGCCCTCGCCGTGGGCGCGCAGGTGCGGCACCGCAAGCGCCGAGAGCACGAAGGGCTGGGTGACGTTGCGTGCCAGCGCGGCGTCGAACTGTTCCGCCGTCGTGCGCAGCGGATCATTCGGGCCGGAGCCGCCGGCATTGTTCACCAGGATATCGAGGCGTCCGAAGGCCGCTGCCGCTGCCGCGATGAGCCGTTCGCGGTCGGCCGCCGATTCCACGTCGGCGGCGATGGCGATGGCACGGCCGCCAGCCGCGCGGATTTCGGCGGCGGCGTTTTCGAGCGCCGCTTGCCCGCGCGCGGCGAGCACCACCGCCGCGCCGGCTTCGGCGTAGGCGCCGGCGATGGCACGGCCGATACCCTTCGAGCCACCGGTGACCAGGGCCACGCGACCGTCGAGCCGGAACATCGGCAGGATGGCCGCGCTTGCGCCGGGGGAAGGGGGACTGGACT
The DNA here is from genome assembly GCA_046074905.1 of Gammaproteobacteria bacterium. Classification (GTDB taxonomy): domain Bacteria; phylum Pseudomonadota; class Gammaproteobacteria; order Steroidobacterales; family Steroidobacteraceae; genus CAIOHZ01. The sequence continues at coordinate 8,520 of JBJTPC010000294.1, read as the reverse complement.
CGGTCATGGTGGAAACTCCTGGGGTCTCGAGAGCAGGGTGAGGCTGAATTCGCCGACGTCTTGCGTCATGATGCAGCACGCATGATTGTCAGGGGACGGGTGCCATGTCGCAGGGATTGTTCAGGCTGGAAGGGTTGGGTGCGCTGGTCACGGGTGCCGGACAGGGGATGGGCGTCGGTATCGTCCGTGCGCTGGCGACGCAAGGTGCCAGGGTGGTGCTCAACGACCTCTTTCCCGAGCGTGCGGAAGCGACGGCTGCAGCCTTGCGGGCGGAAGGACTCGAGGTCATGGCGGCCGCGGGGGACATCACGCAGCCCGAGGTGCGTGAGGCCATCGTGGCGGCTGCGAATGCGGCCGTGGGCCAGATCGATATCCTGGTGAACAACGCGGGCGTGCCAGTGGGCATGCCGAACTCCTTGCGCCACTTCCGGAGCCTCGCGCCACCGGATTTCGAGCGGCAGCTGGACCTCAATTTCCGCGCGGTGATGGGCATGACGCGCCTGGTGCTCGACGGCATGCTGGAGCGCCGCTTCGGGCGCATCATCCTCATCACCTCGGAGTCGTGGCGCATCGGCCTGTCCATGGGGCTCACCGACTACGCCTCCGCGAAAGCAGCCGCGCTCGGCTTCATGCGCCATCTCGCCCATGAGACCGGCCATGATGGCGTCACCGCAAATGCGCTGTCGCTCGGCACGATGAACAACTACCCCTACGAGGAAATCGCCAAGCGCACCACTGCCGTCGGACGCAGCGGCTCGCCGGACGACGTCGGTGCTGCCGTGGCCTTCCTCGCCTCGCGCGAATGCGCCTGGCTGACCGGGCAGACCATCGCCTTGAACGGCGGCTCGACCACGGTTTGACCGCAGGAGCCGTTCAGGCCGTTTCCGTCGAGCGGGCCGGCGCCGGCATGGCCACCTGCGGATTGGCGGGGGCCCGGCGCAGCAGCAGGGGATAGACCAGCACCGGAATGACGGAAGCCGCAAACGCCGCCCACAACAGGGCGTCGGCACCGAAGTTCGCCAGCAGCCGACCGGCAATCGGCGGCGACACCATCGAACTGGCCGCAAACGCTGCCGGCACCAGCACCACCAGCCGGCCACTCGGGTCGAGCCGGGCGATGGTGGCGGTCTGCAGGATGCAACCCACGGTGAAGAAGAACTCCCAGGTCCAGGCGCCGCCGGCAAAGCCGGCGAAGCCCGCCGGACCGACGCCGTGCAGCAGCAGCAGGCCGACCGTCAGTCCGACGAGTGCGACCGCCTGACCGCGCAGCAGTCCGAGGCGACTACCCACCACAGCCACGACTGCAGCCGCCACGCCACCCAGTACCTTCAGGACCGCGAAGGCGATGCCGGACTGCTCCGGTGTCAGGTTCGCACCCTTGGAGTATTCACCGAGGAAAGCCCACAGCCCGATGTTGCCGGCCAGGTAGACGAAGAATACGGCCAGCACCGCCCAGGCGAGTCGCGAATCGGCCCAGCGCGGCAGCAGCATGGGTTCACCCGGAATCTCCGGCCCGCGCGGCAGCGTGATGGCGCTGGTCGACAGCACCAGCGCCATGAGGCCGAGCACCATGACGATGCCGCCGTAACCGTACTGCGTGGTCACCCAGGTCTGCAGGCCGAACAACACGCCAGCCGTGAGCCACAGTTCGGTCGATTGCCGGAACCCGAAGGCCTGCTCCTTCTCGGGGAGCTGGGCCAGCACGCGCAATCCCAGGGCGGTCATCAGCGAGGAGGCCAATCCGAGGATGGCGAGCGCGATCGACAGCGGCAGCAACGGCCCGCCGGAGTAACCGACGAGCGCGAGCGGCCCGGACGCGAAGTAGGCCAGTGCCGTGACCACCGCCGAGCCGATGGTGAGCCAACGCCAGTTGACCCGGTCGATGCAGACCAGCGCCAGCAGGGTGCCTGCGAAGTAGCCGGCAAACAGCGTGCCGGCGAGGTCACCGCTCTGCACCGCCGTCAGGCCCAGGGCACTGCCCATGGCGTCGAGGACGACGGGCAGCGTATTGAACGGAACACCGCCGATGGTGGAGGCGAGGCTGGCCGAGAGCACCAGCGGAAAACGCTTGATCAAGGCCATGTAAAAACGCATCCGTGGCGAGATTGCGGCTAATGTATATTCGGTGCGTAAAAGCGGCAACACGCTTTTACGCATCTGCCCGCGAGGGCAGCGCCTGTCGAAGCCTGTCCCGGTTGCCGCCCGGAGCCCGCCCATGGACCACACCGCCCTCCTCGCCCGTATCGACCGCCTCGAATCCCTCGACGAAATCCGCCAGCTGGCGGCGAAGTACTCGCTGGCGCTGGACATGCGCGACCTCGACGCCATGGCGGGACTTTTTCCCGCCGATATCCGGGTGGGCAAGGACGCGCGCGGCCGAGAGGCCCTGCGCAAATGGCTCGACGACACGATGCGCCACCAGTTCACGGGTACTTCGCACCACATCGGCAACCACATCATCGAATTCACGGATGCGGACCACGCGCATGGCGTCGTCTATTCGAAGAACGAACACGAGACCGGCGACGAGTGGGTCATCATGCAGATGATGTACATCGACGACTACGAGCGCATCGACGGCCAATGGTTCTTCCGTCGCCGGCTGCCGCTGTACTGGTATGCGGTGGATCTCAACAAGCCGCCCATCGGCCCGAACAAGATGCGCTGGCCCGGGCGCGACCCTTACGAGGGGGGTTACCACGGCTATTTCCCGAGCTGGAAGGAGTTCTGGGAGCGCGGCGGCGACAGCGGCGAACCGGTGCCTGCCCCGGCGCCGGTCGGCGAGTTCATCAATCGCCTGCGTCGCAATGCGACTGCGCCGAGCGTACGGGTGCGCTGAATGCAGGTCGGCCAGGACACGGCGCAGTCGACCATGACGGCGGCCGTGCCGACGGATTCGCCGGCGGTATTGCTGGCAGAGCGGCTGGGTGCCTGGTGGGCGGACCGCGAGGGGGTCACGGAGGTCGCCGTCACGCCCGCGGGCCGTCCGGCCGTCGGTGCCTCCAACGAGACCTGGTTGTTCGACATCGCCTGGCGCACTCCGGCGGGGTCCCGTGCCGAGCAGTGGGTGTTGCGCCTCGCGCCTGCGGAGGCCTCGCTGTTTCCGCGCTACGACCTCGCCCGCGAGTACCGCACGCTGGCGGCGCTTCAGGGAGCCGCCCTGCAGGTGCCGGTGCCGCGCCGCTACGAGCCCGACGCCGCGGTGCTGGGTCGCCCGTTTTTCGTGATGGGACGGCTCGCTGGCCGGGTCATCCAGGAGAACCCCCTCTACCATCTCGAAGGCTGGTTTCATGACCTGCCGCCGGCCCTGCAGGGGGCACACTGGGAGGCGGTGATCGACGGTCTCGCCCGCTTGCACCGTGTCGATTGGTCGGCTCGCGGCCTGGAGTTTCTCGATGCACCGAGCGGCATGGCGCGTGCACGACATCAACTCGAGGGTCTGCGCGCACACCTGCACTGGGTGGAATCCCTGTCACGTCCCTATCCCGTGCTGCACGACGCGCTCGACTGGCTCGAGGCTCACCTGCCCGTGGAGGGGCCGGTGGCCCTGTGCTGGGGAGACGCGAAGCTCGGCAACTGCCTGTTCGATGCGGCCAGCGGCGCACTGGTGGCGGCACTCGACTGGGAGATGCCCTGGATCGGCGAGCCCGTCTCGGACCTTGCCTGGTTGATGGTGCTCGATCGCGCCCTGTCCATCGGCTATGGCGTGCCGCGTTTGCCGGGCCTGCCATCGCGCGAGCACAGCGTGGCACGCTGGGTGGCGGCTTCCGGCCACAGCGCCGCGAATCTCGATTTCCATGAACGTCTCGCCGCGACCCGCTTCGCCATCATCATGGCGCGGGCCGGATACCTGTACATGGAGAAGGGCTGGTTGCCCCGCGAGAGCGAGATGGACGTGCGCAACGGGGGTATGGCGGTCCTGCTTGAGTTGTTCGGGGGCAAGCCTTGAGCGATATCCAGGGGGCCTGGTCGAACGCGGTACCGGATGACGATCCGGTCGATGACTTGCATGCCGACCATCCTTGCCGCTACGACCGCCATTGGTTCGGCGGACAGTCCGCGGATGGCGAACTCTGGTTCGCGGCAGCGCTCGGTCGCTATCCGCATGCGGGCGAGAACGGCGTCATCGATGGGGCTTTCATGGTGGCCACCGCCGATGCACAAACGGGCTGCATCGCTTCGCGACCCTGGGCTGCGGATGGCGCCATGGCGCTGCCGGGTTTCCGCCTGCAGTCCCGGCCGGCACCCGCGCCGGGTCGGGGCACGCAGTTCCGCTTGTGCGCCGATGACGGCCAGGGCGGGTTGGCCGCGGATCTCGTGTTCGATGGCCGTATCGATCCGGTAGCGGAACCCCGCTACACCTTCGCCATCGGCGGTCATGCCGTGATGGACCTCCGGCGATTCACGCAGGGAGGGCGTTGGTCCGGCTGGATTCGCGCGCAAGGCCGCAAGTGGATCCTCGCCGCAGCGCCGGGAACCCGTGACCGCTCCTGGGGTCAGCGCCCGATCGGCCGCCGTCCACCGGCGCCGCCGGATACGCCGCCGTTTCCCTGGTTCTGGCTGTGGATGCCGCTCGAGTTCCCGGGTCACACCTTGCTGTTCCATACCAACGACTACCCGGATGGCACGGCCTGGAACCGCCACGCGCTACTGGTGCCGCATGCCGGGAGGCCGCAGACCATCGCCAAGCCGCGGTATACCCTGCGTTACCACCCCGGGACGCGGTGGATTGCCGCGGTGGAACTGTCCGGGGAGTTGCCGGACGGTCACTTGGTCGCCACGGCCGAAACACGCTTCGCCGCCTGCTCGCGGCTGGCTGGCTACAATCACCCGACCCATGCGCATGGCACTGCGCACGGCAAGGCGCTGCGCCATCAAGAGACCCTCGACGTGGCTGCGTTCCAGCCCGGCAGCGGCGCGGATGTCCACGTGCAGTCGCCGTGCACGGCGACCTTGCACTTGCCGTCGGGAGGCAGTCATGCCGGTTGCGGGCTCGTCGAGCAGATGATCATCGGGCCGCATGCGCCGTCCGGATTCACGGGATTTGCCGACAGGGCACGGGGAGAGGCTTGATGACAGGTGGCAGTCATGGTCCCCTGGTGGCCGCGGATGAGGGATTCACCCATCAGGTGGTCGACACCTTCGCCAGCGTCGGCTGTGCGGACCTCGATTGGACCGAAAAGGTCTGTGGCATGGTCGCGGCGCGTGACGGCTCGCTGCAGGTCGGCTTCGGTTTCGGCAAGTACACCAACCGCAACATCGTCGACGGTTACGGCGGGCTCTCGCGGGGAGTGGAGCAATGGACCGTGCGTGCCAGTCGGCGGCTGTCGAATGCGGTCGACCTCATCGATGTCGGGCCCTTGCGTTATGCGGTGCTCGAGCCCTTGCAACGGGTACGCATCCAGTGTCTGCCCAATGCGGCACAGCCCATCGCCTACGATCTCGAGCTCGAGGGTGTCGTGCCCTGCCGACTCGAGGAGCGCGAAGACCGCCGTACGCCCGAGGGATACCGCCACACCGCCAACCAGCTTCGCTATCACCAGACCGGCGTGGCCCGTGGCTGGATCGAGCTCGAGGGACGGCGTCATGCCGTGACGCCCGACGGCTGGGTGATGACGCGCGATCATTCCTGGGGTATCCGACCCGCCGTCGGTGTGCCACCGACGGATTTGCCGCCGCAGCGCGGCGAGGGGCGCGCCATGGACGTGCTCGCCCTCTGGAACCCGCTGCTGTTCGCGCAGGCCGATGGTGGCCGCTACGCCTTCCACCAGTACCTGCTTCGCTACAGTGCCCCGGGGTTCCGGCACGAACGCGTGCAGGGTGCGTTCGAGTATCCCGATGGCCGTGTCGAAACGGTGCGCGACATCGTGCCCGAACTGCGCTTCGATCCGCTGAACCGCCGCTTGCTGGGCGGTCGCTGCCGCGTGCTGCTGCCGGGTGGCGTGGAACGCGTGATCACGCTGCGTCCGCTGCAGGGCACGGGCTTTCACCTGGGCGCCGGGCTGTACCACGGGTTCGACGGCCAGTTCCACGGTTCATGGCGTGGCGAGCTCCACCTCGATGGCGAGTATTTCGCGGATTGCTCCCGGCCCGAGGCCGTGGCGCGCCTCAACCAGTTCCGCGACTGCCTGGTGGAGGCCACCGACGAGACGACCGGTGCCCGCGGCTGGGGCAATTGCCAGACCTGGGTCGCGGGCGACTGAGGACTGCCACGACCCAGGGACGGATCAGCGACGGCTGACCGCCTCCATCTGCCGCCGGAAATGCGGCAGGCCCCACACAACCAGGGCGACCGCAATGGCCTCGAACACCACCGTGATTGCCGCCAGCGAGAGATTCACGCGGTTCGGATCGCCGAACACGTAATCGGTGACGGCGCCCGCCAGCGGGATGCCGGCGAAGGCGATCAGGTTGACGATCAGGTACAGCACGGCTGCCGCACGGGCACGCAGCGCGGTCGGGGTCATCACCTGCACGGCGGCGGAAATCGGCCCCAGCCCCATGCCGGCAAAGAACATCGCCACGAACAGACAGGGCAGGGCGCTCCACATCGTGGGCATGAACTGCGCGGCGACGGCGAACGGCGCCAGCCCGAGTGCGGCCACCAGCAGCACACGCAGCTTGCCATCGACCATGCCGCGACGATCCCAGCGGTCCGCGAGCCAGCCGCCCCCCAGGGTCCCGGTGATGCCGAAAGCGATGTAGCCGATGCCCATCCACATCCCCGCCGTCGGCGAGGGCACGCCGTACAGGCGCTCGTACGCCGTCGGTGTCCAGAAGGCGATGCAGACCAGCGGCAGCACCATGAGCGTATATCCGAGGTAGCAGGGCAGGTAGCTGCGCCATTCGCCGCCGATATGGCGCAGGAAGCCGAGCATCTCGGGAAGGAAAGCATGGCCCGTGGCGGCCTCGCGCCGCGGCGGTTCAGGCGCCAGCAGCAGCAGCACCAGGGGAATGACGCCGAGCACGGCCAGTCCGAAGAACACCCCGCGCCAGGGCTCCAGCGGCTGTCCGTCCCACATCACGCCCACGAACACGAGGGGCGACAGCACGAGGAACAGCTTGGTCAGCACCGCAGCGAGCGTGTTGCCGAGCGAGCTGCCGATGGCGAACACGCTCAGCGGACGGCTCAGGGCATTGGCGGGAAAGGCATCCGCGAGCATGGCCGTGCCGGCAGGACTGAGGGCGGCGTCGAACACTGCCACGGCCACCCGTGCCAGGAACAGTGACCAGAAGCCGACCGCGAGTCCGCACAGCGCCGTCATCGCACTCCACAGCACCAGGGCGATGCAGATGAGATTGCGGCGGTTGAGGCGGTCGGCGTAATGCGCGATGGGCAAGCCGGCCAGGGCATAGAACAGGCCGAGCACCAGGCCGCCGATGAGCCCGGTGTCGGTGTCGCTCAGCCCCAGCGACTGCTGCATGGGCGTGACCAGCACCGTCATCGCCATGCGATCCACGGTGGCGATGATGTTGCACACCGTGAGCGCGAAGACGAGATACCAGGCCTGCCGCGAAGGCAGGGTACCGGCGCTTTCCGCGATCGCGCCGGACGCGCCGCCCGCGGTGCTCACAGGAAGTACGAGCCGCCGTTGACGGTCAGCACGCTGCCCGTGATGTACGAGGCCTCGTCGCTGGCCAGGAACGCCACCGCAGCCGCCACTTCCGCCGGCTGGCCCATGCGGCCGAGCGGCACGGCGCGCTCGATGCTGGCGATCCATTCGTCGGGGATGCTGCGCATCAGCGGCGTATCGGTGGGACCGGGTACCACCGCATTGACGCGGATGCCGCGCGCAGCCACCTCGCGCGCCAGTCCGCGCGTCAGGCCGATCAGCGCGGCCTTGCTGGTCACGTAATGCACGGGACCCTCGCCGGACTGGGCGGAGGTGGAACTGATGTTGATCAGCGAACCGCCGTGGCCGTCGCCCGCCATGAGGCGGATGGCAGCACGGCAGCCCCAGAAGGCACCGTCGAGGTTCACGCCCATCACGCCGCGCCAGCCCTCGTCGGCCATGTGGAGGGTCTGGTCGACGAAGGTCTTCGCGGGGCCGCCGGCAGCGAGTTCGGCATTGCGCTGTGCCATCGCGGCATACATTTCGGCGCTGCCATCATTGGGCCCGGTGCCGGTACCGGCGTTGTTGACCACGATGTGCAGGCCGCCAAGCGCGGCATGCACGCGGCCGAAGGCCGCATCGATGGCGGCACTGTCCGCCACGTTGCAGGCCAGGGCGAGATGCCGGGACGGGTCGGGCAGCAGCGCCACGGTGGCGGCCGCATCCTCCTCCCGCAGATCCAGCACGCCGACGCGCGCACCTTCCTCGGCCAGTCGCTGGGCGAAGGCGCGGCCCATGCCGCGGCCGGCGCCGGTGACGATCGCAACCTTGTTCTCGAGACGCATGGGAACTCCGGAGTGCCGCTGGGGGTTCAGGGATTGGGGACGTGCAGGGCCACCGACTTGCCGCCATCGATGGCGATGCAGGTGCCGGTGACGTAAGTGCTTTCGTCGGAGGCGAGGAACAG
>JBJTPC010000293.1:0-4129 GCA_046074905.1 Gammaproteobacteria bacterium | reverse complement strand
ATGGCCACTCCGAGGGCCGGGTAGAGCGGATCGGCCGACTGATCGCGGAAATCCCGCTGGCGGAGCCGGGAATCGAGGTTGGCCGTTCCCAGGGCACGCGCCACGCGGGCGAGAAGGTGGAGTTCCTCGACGGTGGAGGATGGGGACGCCAGCACGCCCAACTGATGGGCGCCGTGCTGGTCGACCACGGAACGCAAACCAGCCACCGCCCGCTCGAGGGCAGTTTCCCAATCCACCTCGCGCCAGTCGCCCCCTTCGCGGACCATCGGCTTCGCCGCCCGGTCCGCGGCATAGATGCCCTCGTACGAGAAGCGATCACGGTCCGCGATCCAGGTCTCGTTGATCGCCTCGTTGATGCGCGGCACCACGCGCATCAGCTTGCCCCGCAGCACGTGGCCGTAGAGGTTGCTGCCGACGCTGTCGTGCGGCGAGACCATCTCGTGCTGGGTCATCTCCCAGCTGCGGCCCTGGAAGCGGAATGGCTTGGAGTTGAGCGCACCGACCGGGCACAGGTCGATCAGGTTCCCCGACAACTCGTGGTCGACCGCCTGCTCGACGAACGTGCCGATTTCGGTATTCTCGCCCCGGCCAAGCGTGCCGAGCGCCTGCAGCCCGGCGATTTCCTGCGTGAACCGGACGCAGCGGGTGCAGTGGATACAGCGCGTCATGTCGGTGGAGACCAGTGGACCGATGTCCTTGTCCTTGACCACGCGCTTGCGTTCCTGGAAGCGCGCGACGTCCCGCCCATAACCCATGGCGAGGTCCTGCAATTCGCATTCGCCGCCCTGGTCGCAGATGGGGCAGTCCAGCGGATGGTTGATCAGCAGGAATTCCATGGTCGCCTTCTGCGCGGCGATGGCGCGCGGCGACTTGGTGAAGATCTTCATCCCCTCGGTGACGGGGGTGGCGCAGGCCGGCAGTGGCTTGGGCGCCTTCTCTACCTCGACGATGCACATGCGGCAGTTCGCGGCCACGGACAATTTGTCGTGGTAGCAGAATCGCGGCACGTACTCGCCGTTGGCATCCGTCACGTGGATGATCATCTGGCCCTTGCGGGCCTGCATCGGGACGCCGTTGACTTCGACGTTGACCAGATCTTGGCTCATGGGGTCATCGGCCTCAGGCTGCCCGCTGTGCGGGGTCGTCGACGATGCTGCGTCCGCCGTGCTCGATCATGTACTCGAACTCGTGGCGGAAGTGCTTCAGGAAGCTCTGCACGGGCCAGGCAGCGGCATCGCCCAGGGCGCAGATGGTGTGTCCCTCGATGCGACCGGCGACGTCCAGCAGCAGGTCCAGGTCCTCGCGGCGGCCCTGGCCGGCGAGGATGCGGTTGATGAGGCGGTTCATCCAGCCCGTGCCCTCGCGGCAGGGAGTGCACTGACCGCAACTCTCGGCCTTGTAGAAACGGCTGATGCGCTCGAGGACCCGGACCATGCAGGTCGTCTCGTCCATCACGATTACCGCGGCCGAGCCGACCGAGGAGCCCGCCTTGCGCAGGCTGTCGTAATCCATGTTGGCATCGAGAATGTTGGCAGCGGGCATCACCGGCACCGACGAGCCGCCGGGAATGACGGCCTTGAGCTGCCGGCCCTTCCACACGCCCCCGGCGATCTCGAGGAGGTCGCGGAAGGGAATGCCGAGCGGCAACTCGTAGTTGCCGGGCTTCGCGACATGCCCCGATACGGAGAACACGACCGTGCCGCCGGCGTTGGTGGTGCCGAGATCGGCGAACCACTTGGCACCCTTGCGCAGGATGGTGGGCACCGACGCATAGCTCTGGGTGTTGTTGATGGTGGTCGGCTTTCCGTAGAGGCCGAAATTGGCCGGGAACGGCGGCTTGAAGCGGGGCTTGCCCTGCTTGCCCTCAAGCGACTCGAGCAATGCCGTTTCCTCGCCGCAGATGTAGGCGCCTGCGCCCACGGCCGCGTACAGGTCGAAGTCGACACCGGAACCGAGCACGTTCTTGCCGAGCAGGCCGGCCGCATAGGCTTCCTTCAGGGCAGCCTCGAAGCGCGGCACCGGCTCCGCCAGGAACTCGCCACGGATGTAGTTGTAGCCCACCGTGGCGCCCATGCAGTAACCGCCGATTGCCATGCCCTCGATGACCGAGTGCGGGTTGTAGCGGAGGATGTCGCGGTCGTGGCAAGTCCCGGGCTCGGATTCGTCCGAGTTGCAGACGGCATACTTCTGTCCCGGCGCATTGCGGGGCATGAAGCTCCACTTCAGTCCGGTCGGGAAGCCGGCCCCGCCACGGCCACGGAGACCGGAAGCCTTCAACTCCTCGAGGATCTGCTCGGGGGGAATCTTCTCGCGAAGGATTTTCTCCCACGCCTGGTAGCCACCGACTTTGCGATAGGTCTCGAGCTCCCAGCTGCGCTCCAGCGCCAGCGGTTCGAATACCACCTGGTTCAACGGGTACTTGCCAAGGGCAGTCGTCATGCGGGCAGCCTCACTGGACGGCATCAAGCACCTGGTCCACCTTTTCCGGTGTCAGGTGCTCGTGGTAGGCGTGGTCGACCATCATCATCGGCGCGTTGTTGCAGGCCGCAAGACATTCCTCTTCCCGCTTCAGGAAGAACTTGCCGTCCGCAGTGCTCTCGCCGGTCTTGATGCCGAGCTTCCGCTCGACGTGCGCCACGATCTCGTCGGCGCCGCGCAGCATGCAGGAGATATTGGTGCATACCGACACGTGGACGCGGCCGCAGGGCTTGGTCTCGAACATCGAGTAGAAACTGGCGACCTCGTAGACCTGGATGGGCGGCAGGCCGAGATAGTCGGCCACCGCATCCATGATGTCGGTCGACAGCCAGCCATGGTTCTGGTGCTGGGCCTCGCGCAACGCCGCCAGGACGGCGGAGCGACGCTGGTCCGGCGGGAACTTCGCCAGCCAGAGATCGATCTCGTGGCGCGTGTGCTCGGAGAGCAGCGCGGCCTTGCCCGCCACGGGCGTCAAGGAATCAACAGCCATTACCGGTCAATCTCCCCGAACACGATGTCCGCCGTACCGATGACGGCCACGACGTCCGCGAGCATGTGGCCCCGCACCATCTCGTCCAGCGCCGCGAGGTGCGGAAAGCCTGGTGCACGGCACTTCACGCGGTACGGCTTGTTGGCACCGTCCGACACCAGCCAGATCCCGAACTCGCCCTTCGGCGCCTCGACCGCGGCGTATGCCTGCCCTTCCGGGACGGAGTAGCCCTCGGTCATCAGCTTGAAGTGGTGGATGAGCGACTCCATGTCGCCTTTCATCTCCTCGCGGCGCGGCGGGCGGACCTTGCGGTCGTCGACCATCACCGGGCCGGGGTTATGGCGCAGCCAATCGATGCACTGGCGGATGATGCGGTTGGACTGACGCATTTCCTCGACGCGGACCAGGTAACGGTCGTAGCAGTCGCCGTTGCGCCCCACGGGAATGTCGAAATCCACGCGGTCGTAGACGTCGTAGGGCTGCTTCTTGCGCAGGTCCCAGGCGATGCCGCTGCCGCGGATCATCGGGCCGGTGAACCCCAACTGGAGCGCGCGCTCCGGCGTGACCACGCCGATGTTCACGGTGCGCTGTTTCCAGATGCGGTTGTCGGTGAGCAGCGTCTCGTACTCGTCGACGCAGGCCGGGAAGCGGTCCGTGAAGTCCTGGAGGAAATCCAGCAAGCTGCCCGAGCGCGCCTCGTTGAGTTTGGCCACGTCCTTCGCCGAGCGGAACCTGGAGGGCTGGTACTGCGGCATGGTGTCCGGAAGATCGCGATGGACGCCGCCCGGACGGTAGTAGGTGGCGTGCATGCGCGCGCCCGAGACCGCCTCGTAGCAGTCCATGAGATCCTCGCGCTCGCGGAAGCAGTAGAGGAACATGGTCATCGCGCCGATATCGAGCCCGTGGGCACCGAGCCACATCAGGTGGTTCAGGATGCGGGTGACCTCGTCGAACATCACGCGGATGTACTGGGCACGGAGCGGCACCTCGACGCCCATCAGCTTCTCGATGGCCATCACGTATGCGTGCTCATTGCACATCATCGAGACGTAATCGAGCCGGTCCATGTAACCAATCGACTGGTTGAACGGCTTGGTCTCGGCCAGTTTCTCGGTCCCGCGATGCAGCAGGCCGACGTGCGGGTCGGCCTTCTGGATGACT
>JBJTPC010000292.1:0-3621 GCA_046074905.1 Gammaproteobacteria bacterium | reverse complement strand
CCTCGCGGATGCGCTCGACGGCGCTGCGCAGGGAGAGCGTGCCGAAGGCGAGATGTGGCGAAAGACGGGAACAGGCGTTCACGGCCGTCAGCGGACTCGACATGCCGCGGCGATAGCGCGCACCCCGACCCTCGAGGAAGGATTGGAGCAGCCCCCAGGCCTCGCGCTCGCCCGCCGCCTGCGGTCGCTGCACCTGCGCGGCCGGCGCCCAGCGTCGCAGACCCGGCACGCCGTCGAGGGGGTTGTCGGGTATCGGGCCCGGATCGAGCCCGTGCGACGGCAAGGCCCCGGGAGCAGCCAGTGCGGGAACCGCCATGCGCCGTTCCCAATGGGCCGCCCAGCCGTCGCGATCGCGCAGTCGCCGCACCACCCCGTTCTGCGGCGATTCGTGCCACGGGATGCCCTGCTCGCGCGTCCAGCCGAGAACTGCACGGTCACGCGCGAACGTCAGGGCCGTCCCGGTTTCCTCATGGGACCACAGGGCAGCGATACCGTGAGTCACCCGCAGGCGCTCGAGCACCTCGACCACCTCACCGCGTCGCACCACCAGCGGCGCGCCACGCCGCGCCAGCCGTTCACGCAGTTCGCGGAGCGAGGCGGCGACGAACTCCCAGTGCAGCAGATCGGCATCGGGGGCCGACCAGAGCGAGGGCTCGACGACGTAGAGTGGCAGCACGGTGCCTCGCGCCGCGGCCGCCAGCAGGGGTGCATGGTCGCGAACGCGCAGGTCGCGCTTGAACCAGACGACCTGCAGACTCACTGGGTGACCAGGGCCACCACGAGGCAGGCCAGCACGCCGGCCGTGAGCCGTTGCCGCAGGGCGAGGTACCCCCGCCCCAGCACCCGCTCGCCCAGCACGCGGTTCTCCACCAGATACCAGCCCGCAAAACCGCAAATGAGCAGTCCGAGACCGGTCTGGGGTGGAAGCAGGAGAGCCCCCCAACCGACCAGCGAAGGCAGCACCCCGAGGGCGAGCGTGCGGGCCACGGGCAAGCCGCCGGGGTTGGCGGCAGCAGGTCCCATGACCCAGCCCCAATGGACAGCCCCGAGAAACGACAGGATGCAGGCGCCATAGGCCAGCAGGGCCGGCATCGCCCAGGCGCCCTGGTGCGTGACGACGGCGATTGCACCGGCGAGGAAGGGCAACAGACCCCCGTACCCGAGCCAGGCAAGCGTCCGGTTCAGCGAGTCGGCAGGCGGGGCAGCAGGGGGTTCAGCCATCGGTAGGTTCCCAGGCAAGGTCCCGTTGGATTCGCCGCCATCGCTCCGGCGGGTTCAGTCCAGACCGGTCAGGTCCGGACGGGGTTGCCCGGCGAGAAAGGCATGCAGCCAGCGGGCGACGGCGGCGGGGCGCTGATGGTGCAGCATGTGCGTCACGCCGGGCAACTCGTCGACTTCGCCATGGCGAAAGGCATGACGCAGCGCCTCGAGAGTGCCGTCCGCGCCGAGACCCGCACGGAATTCGCCATGCTCCGCGAGCATCACCAGCAAGGGGCAACGGATCGCCTCCCAGCAGGCCTCCAATTCGTCGCGCCGGTAATGCACCGGGTTGGCGAGCTTGTGGAAAGGATCCATGGCCACCGCGACGCGACCGTCGGGCAGGTCGCGGGTCCAGGCCCGCGCGATGAAGGCGAGACGGTCCGGTCGCAGTCGTGGATGCCGGGCAGCCAGCACGCGCGTGAATGCTTCGAGCGAGGGATGGACGCCGGATTGCGGCTCCCCACCACGCAGTTGGTCGAGCCAGCGGCGATAAGTGGCGAGCGCGCCTGCGGGTGCCTGGCGCGGCAGGCCGTGCCCGTCGAGACTGGCCACCGCCGCGACGCGCTCCGGCCGGATGCCGGCGTAAGCGAGCGCGATGTTCCCGCCCATGCTGTGGCCGACCAGATGCACCGGGAGCTCCGGCGAAACATGGTCCAGCAGGTCGTCGAGATCCGCGTAGTACTGGGGAAACCAGTAGGGAGCACCGGCATCGGGCGAGCACCCGAACCCACGCCAATCCATGGCCAGGAAAGGCGGCGCCTCCGGCCATTCGTCGACGAGGAATTGCCAGGTGGCGCCGGTATCGAGGAACCCATGCAGGAACACCGTCAGGCGCTCACCGGGGGACGGCAGCCCGTTCCAGCGACGGATGGCCAGGGAACCGCTGCGCAATCGAAGGCACTCCAGCCGCGCCGCGCGCCGCGGCTGGTAGGGCGCCACAGGCGGCGCGCCGGCTGCGCTCGCCGGGCTCACGCCAGGAACAGCCGCGCTGCCGGGTTGCCGGTTTCCTCGGTGTATTGGTAGCCCAACTCCCGCAGGTGCTCGGCGAAACTCGTTGCCGAGTTTGGCGGAACCTGGATGCCGGCCAGTACCCGGCCACTGCTCGAGCCATGGTTGCGGTAGTGGAACATGCTGATGTTCCAGTCCGTGCCGATCGCCTCGAGGAAGCGCAGCAATGCTCCGGGCCGCTCCGGGAACTCGAAGCGGAACAAGCGCTCGTCGGTGAGTTCGGGGGCGTGCCCACCGACCATGTAACGGACATGCAGCTTCGCCAACTCGTTGTCGCTGACGTCCGTGACCGGGAACCCGCCGGACTCGATTCGCGACTGCAACTCTGCCGCGGCGGCCCGCCCGTTCGGCACGGCCACGCCGACGAAGATGCGGGCCGTGTCGCCGGGGGCATAGCGGTAGTTGAACTCGGTGACGCTGCGCTCGCCCAGCAGGCGACAGAAGTCGAGAAAGCTGCCCGGCCGCTCGGGGATCTCCACGGCGAACAGCGCTTCGCGCCGGGCCCCGAGCTCCGCCCGCTCGGTCACGTGGCGCAGCCGGTCGAAGTTCATGTTGGCGCCGCAGTTGAGGGTGACGAAGGTCTTGCCGCTCACGCCCTCGCGGGCCACATACTGCTTCAGTGCGGCGACGGCGAGCGCACCGGCCGGCTCGACGATCGAGCGCGTGTCTTCGTAGATATCCTGGATGGCGGCGCAGGTTTCGTCGGTGGTCACGAGCATCACCTCGTCCACCACCTGCTGGGCCACCTTGAAGGTGTTCTCGCCCACGGTGCGCACCGCCACGCCGTCATGGAACAGACCCACTCGAGGCAGCGTCACGCGCCGCCCCGCATCCAGCGAGAGCTTCATGCTGGCGGCATCGACGGGCTCCACGCCGATGATGCGGATGCCCGGGTGGAGCTTGTGCAGGTAAGTGCCGATGCCGGCGACCAGACCGCCACCGCCGATCGGGATGAACACGGCCTCGATGTCCGGCCCGTGCTGGCGCAGCAACTCCATGGCGATGGTGCCCTGGCCGGCAATCACCTCCGGGTCGTCGAAGGGATGGATGAATACCAGCCCCTCCGCTGCCGCCAACTCCCTCGCGCGGGCATAGGCACTGTCGTAGTCGTCACCGTGGAGCACCACCTCGCCGCCGAAGGCCTGCACCGCCTCCACCTTGATGGCCGGCGTGGTGCGCGGCATGCAGATGACGGCGCGGATGCCGCGGCGGCTGGCGGCGAGCGCCACGCCCTGCGCATGGTTGCCTGCCGACGAACAGATGACGCCGCGCGCGGCCTCGGCCGCCGTCAGCCGCGCGATGCGGTTGTAGGCGCCGCGCAGCTTGAAGGAAAAGACCGGCTGGAGATCCTCG
>JBJTPC010000291.1:0-9873 GCA_046074905.1 Gammaproteobacteria bacterium | reverse complement strand
GACGGCTTCTTCGGCCCCGGCACCGGCAGTTTCCTGATGATTCTCTACGTGCGCATTCTCGGCTACGACTTCCTGCATGCAGCCGCCAGCGCGCGGGCGGTGAATGTCGCCACCAATGCCGCTGCCCTGGCGTGGTTCCTGCCGCGGGGCGAATGGCTGCCCGTGGTGGCGGTCGGCATGGCGGTGATGAACGTCACCGGCGCGCAGGTGGGAACCCGTCTGGCCCTGAAGCACGGTGCCGGTTTCGTGCGTATCGCCTTCATCGTCGTGGTGGGGCTGCTCATCGCCAAGACCGGGTGGGACGCGCTCCATTTGCGGTGATTCCCACAGGGCACCGCCCGGTGCGGTGCCTATAATCGACGCATGTGCCTTCTTGCCTTCGCCTGGCGCGCCACTCCGGGCCTGCGCCTGGCGCTCATCGGCAATCGCGATGAGTTCCATGCCCGACCCACCGCACCCCTCCACGCATGGGAGGACGCGCCCGGCGTGATTGCCGGTCGCGATCTCGCGGCGGGCGGCACCTGGTGCGGCATCGGGCGCGGTGGCCGGGTCGCTGCGCTCACCAATTTCCGCAGCGTGGATCCCGTGCCGACGGCAGCCCCTTCGCGGGGCGAGTTGGTAACCGCATTCCTCACCGGCAACGCGTCCGCGGCAGTCCACGCGCGCGAACTGCAGGCCCGAGCACATCGATACGCCGGGTTTTCGCTGCTGCTCGCAGATGATGCAGAACTCTGGTTGGTGTCGAACCGGGAATCAGCGGCCCGACCGCTCGCGCCGGGAATCTACGGCCTGTCCAACGCCGCGCTGGATGCCCCGTGGCCCAAACTGCTGCGCGCCCGCGCGGCACTGGCGTCCGCCCTTGCGAACGGGCAGCATCACGTGACCCAACTGGCGCCTCTCCTGCTCGACCGCACCACCGCTCCCGAGGACCACGATCCGCTCGTCCCCTGGTTCCGCGAGCGCTACGGCGAGGCGTTCGTCCGTGCCATGTCGGCGCCGTTCGTGGTGGATGCGCGCTATGGCACACGTGCCACGACCGCCATCGTTGTCGCCGAACAGGGCGCTGGCGAGATCCTCGAGTGGCAGCACGACAGCACCGGCCTGCGGAGCAGCGAACGGCAGCATCGGTTCGGTCCTGCATGAGCCGCGGAACTCCGGTCGGGCGCCACTCCCGGGCCCGGGTCGTGGCGATGGGATGGGCGATGCTGGCTGCGCTGGCGACCCCGGCACCGCAGGCGGCCATCCGGCTCGAGGTCACCGCTGCGGAAGGCCAATTGCCGGCCGCTGCGCGAGCGAATGTCATGGCGTGGCTCAGCCTGTCACGCTATCGGGAACGCGATGACCTCGACGCCGAACTCCTCGATCGGTTGCAGGCCCGCGCCTCGCGCGAGGCGCAGACAGCGTTGCGGCCCTTCGGCTTCTATGCGGCGACTGCGGTCGCCTGGGTCGGTCCGGTGCCAGGCAGTGCGGGCCGTGACTGGCGGGCGCGTGTCCGCATCGTGCCGGGACCCCGCGTGCGCTGGCTGCCCCCCGAGCATCGTGTCACCGGCCCCGCAACGGCGACGGTGCATTTCCGCGACGCCTTGCGCAATCATGCAATCCGTGTCGGCGAACCCTTGGCGCACGCCGATCATGATGCACTGAAAGGCGAGCTCCAACGGACGGCGGCTGCACTCGGCTACCTCGAGTCACGCTTCGAACAGGCCGAACTGCAGGTAGATCCCGCGAAACGCGAGGCGCAATCGGTCCTGCACTTCGTCACCGGTCCGCGCTACCGCTTCGGTGCCGCGACCTTCAGTGGCGATCTCGTGCTGGAAGAGTCCTTGCTGCGGCGCTTCCTGCGCTGGCAGGAGGGCGCCGCCTTCGATGCCTCGCTGCTGCTGGGCACGCAGTTCGCACTCGATGATTCGCTGTACTTTTCGGGTGTCGAGGTAGTGACCGGCGCGCCCGATCCCGTGACGACGACGGTCCCGGTCACGCTGCAACTCACCCGCGCCCCGCGTCATAGACTCGCGGCCTCCGTCGGCTATGCGACCGATACCCAGGGCCGGGCCAGCGCCCAATGGGAAGACCGGCGCGTCAATCGCCGCGGGCATCGCGCTGCGGCCTCGATGCGCTGGTCCAGCACGGGTCGTGCGCTGGAGGGCCGCTACGCGCTGCCGGTAGGCGATCCCGCCCTGGAGGAACTCTCCTTCCTGTTGGGCGCCGAGGAACTGCTCCTCGCCGATGCGCAGACCACCACCACGCGATTGCGCAGCGCGCTGACGCGCGTCCGCGGCCGATGGCAACACGTCTGGGCGTTGACAGCCGACCACGCGACCACCCGGACCGCAGGTTCCGCCACCACCGACACCCTGGTGGTGCCATCGCTGACGCTTGCCAGCAGCCCCCGTGGGCTGTCGCGGGCGGCGCTGTCGGCACGCACGCTCCCGGGACTCGGCAGCGACCTTGCGACCGACGGGTTCATGGTGCGAATCGAGGGCAGCACCGGCGCGCTCGGCTCGCGCTCGTCCTTCGTGCGGCTCCAGGTTCGTGACAGCGGTCAACGGGCGCTCGGCGATCGATGGCGCTGGAACTGGCGGGCAGAGGCCGGCAGCTCGCTGGTGCGCGACTTCACCGTCTTGCCTGCCTCGTATCGTTTCTTTGCCGGCGGCGATCGGAGTGTCCGCGGCTTCGCACTCAACGATCTCGGCCCGCGGGATGCCGATGGCCTGCGCTCCGGAGGTCGACACCTGCTGGTGGCCAGTCTTGAACTGGAACGCAAGCTGCCGCGCCAACTCGCGGCAGCGGTGTTCATCGATGCCGGCAATGCCTTCAATGCGCCCGGGGAGGGCCTGGCAGTCGCGCTGGGCTTCGGCCTCCGCTATCGCTTGCCGGTCATCAACCTCGGTCTCGACATCGCGCAGGCAATCCATGCACCGGGGGGTGGACCCCGGCCTGGCCCCCGTGTCCATCTCAGCCTGTCACCGGCCTTCCCCCGATGAAGCATTCGCTACGGCAGGGAGTGCGTCGCGGCATGCGCCTCTTCGGCGCGGTATTGGCCAGCCTGGTGGCATTGTGGCTGCTGCTGGCGGCGACACTGGCCTGGCTGGCGACCCGACCGGATGCGTTGCAGCGCGCATTGGATCTTGTCGGCAGCGTCGCCACCGTGGAGGTCGAGGCGACCGGGGCGCGCGGCACGCTCGCGGGACCGTTCACCATCGAGCGCTTGCATGTTCGTCACGCGCGCGCCGTGATGCTTGCCGAAGGTATCGAGGGCGAGTTGCGACTGGGCTCGCTGCTTCACGGCACGCTGGGCATCAGCCGTCTGTCCGTTCGGCAGCTCCGGGTGGAAGTCCGCGAAGCGGCGTCCGCGACCGAGCCCGGGTTCCTGCCGGCCTGGCTGCGCATCGGCTGGGAACAACTCGCGGTGGGACAACTCGAGATCGGTGGCAGCGTCGGTCCGGTGGTGATCCACGAACTGTCGAGTACCGGTTCACTCACGCGCTGGACCCTGCGCAGCGACCGCCTCGGATTCACCCAGGGACCTTGGCACGGGCAGGGGGCACTGCGACTTCAGGCCGGTCTCCCGACACGGGTTCACTGGACAGGCGCCCTCGAGGGTCCGGTGCTGCCGAACGGTCCGTCGTGGCAGGTCTCGGGAACCGTGGATGGGGTTCTCGCTGCGCCGGGCACCACGCCATGGCGCTTCGCCGGAACCACCGCCCGTCCGCAGGGGCTGCAGGCCAGCGGTGAACTCCGCTTGGCCGCCGACGGCTGGCGGGTGCAGGGACGACTTGCGGCCACGGCCGTGGATTTGACGGCCTGGGGCGCCGGCGAGGCCGGGCGCCTGTCCGGACAGGTGAGCGGACAAGTCGCAGGCCCGCTCGGGATCACCGCCGTTGCACCGCTGACGCTCGAACTCTCGGGACAATTGTCGAGCACGGCCCTGTCGCGAGTGGTGCCGCGGGGGCTGCGCTTCCAGCTTCGCGGCGAGACGGACCGCGAACGCTGGCGTGCGCATGAACTGCGACTGGACTTGCCGGGATGGGGACAGCTCGGGTTGCGGGGACAGGGGCCGGTTCGGGCCGGTCCGGCACCCTGGCGGTTCGAGGGTCGCTGGCGCTTGCCGGCCGCAGACTGGCTGAACCTGCGCGCCGAAGTGCGCCAAACCGGCGGCGGTGTCCCCGACTGGCGACTGACGCTGCACGGTGAATCGATCGACTGGCGTCGGCTTCCGGGAATCCGCTCCGCCGGCGCGCTTCCTGCGGGTGGCCCGGGACGCATCGATCTGCGCCTCGCTGCCCGGGGCCGCGGCTTCGCGCCACCGACCGGCGATCGTGGTCACTGGCAGGTGGAAGAACTGCGGGTGACTGCCGGACAGTCCCGACTGGATTTCCGCGGCGATTGGCGCGGTTCGGCCACGTGGCACCTGCGGTTCGCCACCCGTGAACTCGCCGCCTGGATCCCGGGCCGGCAAGGCCATCTGGACCTCGATGTGGCAGGCACGGGATTCAGCCCGGGCGGTGGCGATTTCCAACTCCATGCGCGGACGGTCGGCATGCGGGGGCCGGCAGGACAGCCGGCGATCGCCAACGGCGAAGCCGTGGTTCGGGGCCACTGGCAACCTGGAGCACTGCGCGGTGAACTGTCGGCACTGACCCTGGGGCTCGAGGACGTGCCGCCGCCGCTGCGGCAGGTCCGGTTGCGCGTCCCCGTCGACTGGCAATGGCAGGACCGTCAACTGCGCTGGCGCGAACTCTGCCTGCAGTCCCCTCCGGCAGCGGAAGAACCCTGGACGGCCTGCGCCGACGCGCGACTTGCGGCCGACCGATGGGCCCTGCAGGGCCGTGTGACGGCACGGCAAGGGTTGGCGGTCGCCTGGCAGGCCGAGGTGCAACCGCTCGGTGCCTGGCGTGATTGGCCCCTGCAAGGTCAGTTGGACGCCACCCTGCCCGCCCTCGACTTCCTGCCGACCTTGTTTGACGACCTCGACCGCGTGGCGGGCAAGGTCACGGCAGCGGTGACCCTCGGAGGCACGCTGGGCCTGCCGGATTATCGCGGCAGTCTCCGCCTCACCGGCGGTGAACTCGATTTCGTGCCCGCCAACTTGCGTCTCCGCGCCGCCGAGGCCCTCTTGACCGTGGCGCCCGGCGAATTGCGGCTGTCGGGCCAGGCGGCCACCGGCGAGGGCCGTCTCGAGGTCGACGGCGAGTTCCGTTTCGGGGAAAGCGGCAACCCACGTGACCTCTTGCAGGGTGCGGTGCGCTTGCGCGGCGAGCGCCTGCTGCTGGCAAGCGTGCCCGAGGCCCGCATCCTCGCCTCTCCCGACCTGAAGCTGCAGCTCTCTTCGCGCGGGCTGCACGCCGAAGGGGTGGTGCACGTACCTGAGGCACGGCTGGCTCCGCCCGACCTGACCGGCGTGGTATTGCCCAGCCCGGACGAGCGCCTGCGCGATGTCCCTGCCGCGAGCGCCAATCGCCTGCCGGTCACGGCCAACCTCCAGTTGCGGTTGGGGGACCGGGTGGACCTGACCACGCTGGGCCTCTCCGGACGCCTGCAAGGCCAGTTGCTGGCCATGTTGCCGACCAGCGGCGCGACCACCGCGCGTGGCGAGCTCTCCCTCGCAGCAGGAAAGTTCAAGGCTTACACGCGGGAACTCGACATCGAGCGCGGCCGCCTGCTGTTCAACGGCGGTCCGCTCTCGGACCCCGGCCTCGACCTGCGCGCTGCCCGGCAGTTTCCGGGAGTGAAGGCGGGCGTCCTGGTGCGTGGCTCCCTCCGGCGCCCGCTGGTCCGGTTCTTCTCGGATCCGGCCCGATCGCAGAGTGAAGTGGCCTCGCTGCTGCTGGTTGGCCGCTCGCTCGAGGGACTGCAGGGAACCGGTGGGTTGGGCGCCGGGCTGGGCGCCGGCACTGCCTCCGCGCGTGACTCGATCCTGCAGCAGGGCGGCGCGCTCGTCGCCGCACAGCTGGGCCAATACGTGGGGCTGGATGAGGTTCAGCTCGAGCGGGACACGAACGATGCCGCGTCGCTGGTCCTCGGCAAGTACCTTTCGCCGCGGCTCTACGTGAGCTATGGCGTCGGTCTGACCGAGGCGCTGAACACCCTCAAGCTGCGCTACACCCTCGGGCGTCGCTGGGTCATCCGTACCGAGGCCGGCACGCGGCAGAGCATCGACCTCGAGTACTCGACGGCACGTTAATCCGGGGTGACCGTTCCGGCAGCATCTGCCGCGGGCCCGTCGGTGACCGCGTCCGGGACCGGTGCGTACGCCGTATCGTCGCTACCCGCATCCGCCAACCGCAGCAGGGGTTCCGGCAGTTTCTTCTTTGCCTTCACGCCACGCTCGATCATTCCTCGGGCGATGCTGATGGCGTTGCCCTTGCCCGTGCCCAACTGCTTGCGGGAGTCCTCGTAGCCTTCGCGCAACGCTTCGATGCGTGCGCCGAGACGATCGAAATTCTCGGCGAAACCCACCAGCTTGTCGTAGAGCTTGGCACCGGCCTCGGCGATTTCCTCGGCAAACTCCTTGCGCTTCTGTACCGTCCACAGGCTTTCCACCAGCTTGACCACCACCATGAGATTGGTCGGGGTGACCAGCATGACGCGACGCGAATAGGCTTCCTCGTAAAGTGCCGGCTCGCGCGCCAGCGCCTCGAGCAGGGCGGACTCGACCGGCACGAACATCAACACGAAATCGACAGTCTTCAGTTCCGGCACATCCGGATAGTTGCGCGCCGCCAGCCCCTTGACGTGGGCACGCAGGCTGGACAGGTGGAGGGCGAAGGCCTCTTCCCGGGCACTTTCCGTGGTGGCGTTGACGTAGTCCGTCCACGCCTTGTTGGACACCTTGCTGTCGATGATCACCTGGCGCTCTTCCGGGAGATGCAGCAAGGCGTCCAGGAAACGTTGCTCGCCCGCCTCGCCCTTCACCGGGACCTGCAGTTCGTACTCCTGCCCCTGGCGCAGGCCGCTGCGCTCGAGGATTCCCTTGAGGATCGATTCTCCCCAGTTGCCCGTGGCTTTCACGTTCACGGTGAGGGCACGGGTGAGGTTGCTCGCATCCTGCGAGACTTGCTGGTTCAACTGCGTCAGCGAGGCGATCTGCTCGGCCAGCGAGGCACGGGCCCTGGTTTCCTCGGTGTGCACCGCATCGACGCGGAGACGGAACTCACCGAGAGTATTGCGGAACGGGGTGATGATGGCCTCCAGCTTCTCCGCGTTGGTCGCGGTGAACTTGGCGGTCTTTTCCTCCAGCAACTGGTTGGCGAGGTTGCGGAAGCGCTCTTCCAGCTGCTGCTTCTGCTCGTCGATCCAGCCGCGCTGGTCGGCGATGGTCTTCTCCGCCGCATCGAGACTGGCGCGCGACTCGACCCGCAGTTGGTTGAATTGCGACTCGAAGCCGATGGCGGCCGTGCGGTATTGCTCGCGCTCGCGCATGGCATCGGCGAGGCGCCGATCGAGATCCGTGGCACGGGCCGCCTCGCCCTCCAGTCGTGCCTCGAGCCCGGCCCGCAAACCCTCGGCCACCCGGGCAGCCTCCGCAGCAGCCGCACGCACGGCATCCAGCTGGCGACCCAGCTCGTCACGCTGGCGGAGCATGTCCGCCCGGCTCTGCTCGGCGAGGTCCTTGAGCTGTCGCTCCTGTTCGAGCAGGGCGGCGGCGGCGGCCTGGCGGCGGGTGGCCCAGACCAGCATCCCCAGCAAGCCGAGGGCGAAGCCCGCGGCGGCAGCGATGATGGCGATGACGAGGGTGGTGTCGTTGAGCGGCATGTCTTCCCTGAACGTTGCGATGGCGGAGGGCGTCGGCAGGAGATTCTAGGGGTTCAGTGTCCCCGCCGGCAGGCTCAGGGTGCGAGCCTGCTGCCAGGCCGCGAGGAAAGAGGCCGCGGGGGGTGCGTGGAAGGCCATCACGGCACCGGTGCGCGGGTGTGCGCAACGCAGGTCGGTGCAGGCCAGCAGCAACCGTTGGCACTGGAACTGCGTCCGCCATAGCCGGTTATGGGTCCCCACCCCGTGGGTGGTATCACCCACCAGCGGGTGACCGAGATGCTTCATGTGTCGCCGGATCTGGTGGGTCCGGCCGGTCTCCGGGAAAACCTCCACGAGGGCATAACGGCTCTCCGGGTAGCGATCTGCACGGAACGGCACTGCAATCCGCTCGAGGGTGCGAAAGCGGGTCCGGGCGGGCTGCGGGTCCTTGCTCTCATGGGTCAACGGATGGTCCGTGTTGCCCTCGTCGGGGGGCCAGCCACGCACCACCGCCTGATAGGTCTTGGCCACCGACTGCGACGCAAATTGCCGCGCCAGTCCGGCGGCATCGGCGGAGGACAGGGCAAAGACCAGCACTCCCGAGGTGCCCTTGTCGAGGCGGTGGACCGGGAACACATGTTGCCCACCCAACTGGTCACGCAGCAATTGCACCGCGAACCAGCGCTCGCCGGCATCCAGACCCGTGCGATGGACCAGCAGGCCCGCGGGTTTGTCCACCACCACGATGGCTGCATCGCGGTGGAGTATCGGCAGCACCGGGGGGCCACTCGCGGACGACCCGGCGGGCTGGCCGGGACCGTCGTCCGGGGGCGCATCGGGAAAGCGCTCGGGGTTTTCGGGGACTTGCATCATTGAATAATTATGCACTATTATTTGCATCATTATGCAATCTGAAGCCCGCCGTGACACACTGAAGCGCCTCCTGCGCGAGACGACGGTCCGCCGCCAGGCGGATCTCGTGCGCCTGTTGCGCAGCCGCGGCTTCGATTGCACCCAGTCGAGCATCAGTCGCGACTTGCGCGAACTCGGCGTCGCGAAACTCGGGGACCATTACGTGATCGCCGGCGAGGCCGGGACGCCACCCTCACGCGCAATGCAGCCCGAGGCGTTTGTGCCGCTGGCGGGCTTCGTGCGCGACGTGCTGACGGCGGGGCCCTCGCTGACCGTGATCAAGACCATCACCGGCGGCGCGCAAAGCGTCGCCGTCGCCATCGACAACGCCCAGTGGGCGGAGGTCGTCGGCACCATTTCCGGCGACGACACCGTCTTCGTCGCCACCGCCAGCGTCGCGGACCAGCAAGCGCTGGTCACCCGCCTCCGCTCCCTGTTCTTCAAGGCCTGAACGGCCGAGGATTTCCATGAGTAACGCCACCGGGGCGTCTTCGCCCATCCTGCTCGCTTTTTCCGGCGGCCTCGACACCAGCTTCTGCGTGCCCTGGCTGAAGGAGACCTACGGTCGTGACATCGTCACGCTCACCGTCGATACCGGCGGCATCGATGCCGAAGCGGCGCAGGTGCTGGCGCAGCGCGCCAAGGCGCTCGGCGCCATCGCCCACTACCAGGTGGACGCGAAGGACGAGTATTTCGCGCGTGTCCTGAAGTTCCTGGTCATGGGCAACATCCGCCGCGGCCATGTCTATCCGCTGTGCGTGGGCGCCGAGCGTGTCCTGCAGGCGCAGCTGGTGGCGGAGTACGCCAAGCGTCTCGGGACGACCACCGTGGCGCACGGCTGCACCGCCGCCGGCAACGACCAGGTGCGGTTCGAGGTGGCCCTGCGCACGCTGGCCCCCGGACTCGAAGTGCTCGCGCCGGTGCGCGACCACGCCTTCAAGCGTCCCGAGCAGCTGCAGTTTCTCGAAGAGCGCAGCCTGCCGGTGCCGCCCTTCGGCGCGGCCTATTCCATCAACCGTGGCCTGTGGGGCATCTCGATCGGCGGCAAGGAGACCCTCACCTCGCAGGGCACGCTGCCCGATACCGCGTGGGTGCTGTCGCGGGATGCGTTCACGCACCCGCAACCTCCGCGCACGCTGGTGGTCGGCTTCACCGCGGGCGTCCCGACCTCGCTCGACGGCGAAGACCTCGCGCCGGTCGCCCTGATCGAGAAGCTCGAGTCGATTG
>JBJTPC010000290.1:0-3113 GCA_046074905.1 Gammaproteobacteria bacterium | reverse complement strand
CGGTAATCCCCCGTGGCTCGCCGGACGCCAGTCGAGCGCTATCGCAACATCGGTATTGCCGCGCATATCGATGCCGGCAAAACCACCACGACCGAACGCGTCCTCTTTTTCACAGGCGTCTCGCCCCGCATCGGGGAAGTCCATGAGGGCTCGGCCACCATGGACTGGATGCCTGAGGAGCAGGAGCGCTGGATCTCCATCACGGCAGCGGCCACCACCTGTTACTGGTCCGGCTCGTCCGGGCGGTTTCCCGAACACCGCATCAACATCATCGATACGCCTGGCCACGTCGACTTCACCATCGAGGTGGAGCGCAGCCTGCGCGTGCTCGATTCCGCGGTGGCGGTCTACTGTGCCGTCTCGGGGGTTCAGCCCCAGTCCGAGACCGTCTGGCGCCAGATGAACAAGTACGGCGTCCCCCGCATCGCGTTCGTCAACAAGATGGACCGGGCGGGCGCCAATTTCCTCCGCTGCGTCGAACAGATTGCCACGCGCCTGAAGGGCAATCCCGTACCCATCCAGCTGCCGATTGGCGCCGAGGACGGGTTCCGCGGCGTGGTCGACCTCATCCGCATGAAGCAGATCTGGTGGGACGATGCCACCCAGGGAACGCGCTTCGAGTACCGCGATATCCCGGCGGAGATGCAGGCGGACTGCGAGACTTGGCGTACCAAACTGGTCGAGGCCGCTGCCGAGGCCAACGAGTCGCTGCTCGACAAGTACCTGGGCGAGGGCGAGCTCTCCATCGAGGAGATCAAGGCGGGCCTGCGCGAGCGGGCGATCCGCAACGAGGTCTGCCTCGTCACCTGTGGCTCGGCCTTCAAGAACAAGGGCGTGCAGGCAGTGCTCGACGCCGTCATCGAGTACATGCCCTCGCCGGTCGAGGTGCCCGACGTCCGCGGCCAGGACGACAACGGGGCACCGCTCACCCGCAAGGCCGCGGACGACGCGCCTTTCGCGGCGCTCGCCTTCAAGATCCTCAACGACCCGTTCGTCGGCAGCCTGACGTTCTTCCGCGTCTACTCCGGCACGCTGAATTCCGGAGACCAGGTGTTCGTGCCCAACAAGGGCCGCAACGAGCGTATCGGGCGCCTGCTGCAGATGCATGCCAGCGAGCGCACCGAACTCAAGGAGGTCCGCGCGGGCGAGATTGCTGCGGCCGTGGGCCTGAAGGACGTGACCACCGGCGATACGCTCTGCGCCCCGGAGAAGCCCATCATCCTGGAGAAGATGGAGTTCCCGGAGCCGGTGATCTCGGTGGCCGTCGAGCCGAAGACGAAGGTCGACCAGGAAAAGATGGGCCTGGCGCTGCAGCGCCTGGCCAAGGAAGATCCCTCCTTCCGTGTCCACACGGATGCCGAGTCCGGCCAGACGATCATTTCCGGCATGGGTGAACTCCACCTCGACATCATCGTCGACCGCATGCGTCGCGAGTTCAAGGTGGAGGCGAATGTCGGCAAGCCGCAGGTGGCTTATCGCGAGACGATTCGCGGCAGCGTCGAGCAGGAAGGCAAGTTCGTGCGCCAGTCGGGTGGCCGCGGCCAGTACGGCCATGTGTGGCTGCGACTCGAGCCCCGCGAGGCCGGTACCGGCTACGAGTTCGTGAACGGCATCGTCGGCGGCGCCGTGCCCAAGGAATACATCCAGCCGGTAGACAAGGGCATCCAGGAAGCGATGCAGTCGGGCGTGCTGGCCGGCTACCCGGTCGTCGATGTCAAGGTGACGCTGTTCGACGGTTCCTACCATGACGTCGACTCCAACGAAATGGCCTTCAAGATCGCCGCCAGCATCGGCTTCAAGGAGGCGTTCCGCAGCTCGGCCGCCCGCGCCGTGCTGCTCGAGCCGATCATGAAAGTCGAGGTCGTCACGCCGGAGGACTACTACGGCGACGTCATCGGCGACCTCAACCGCCGCCGTGGCCAGATCATCGGCATGGACGACGGTGTCATGGGCAAGGTCGTCGAGGCGGAAGTGCCGCTGGCCGAGATGTTCGGCTATGCCACTTCCGTCCGCTCGATGAGCCAGGGCCGGGCGACGTTCACCATGGAATTCGCGAAGTACCAGGAGGTCCCGCCGGTGGTGGCCGAGGCCATCCTGAAGCGGAACACCTGAGGCGGGCGCCACGGGCCCGTCCACGAAAGACCCAGATCCACACCCAACCATCCATCCAGAGGTAAAGGCGATGTCCAAGGAAAAGTTCCAGCGCAACAAGCCGCACGTGAACGTCGGCACGATTGGTCACGTTGACCACGGCAAGACGACGCTGACGGCGGCGTTGACGAAGGTGATGGCGGAGACGAACGGCGGCGAGTTCCGTGCGTACGACCAGATTGACAAGGCGCCGGAAGAGAAGGCGCGCGGCATCACGATTTCGACTGCGCACGTGGAGTACCAGTCGCAGGAGCGTCACTATGCGCACGTGGACTGCCCGGGTCACGCTGACTACGTGAAGAACATGATCACGGGTGCGGCGCAGATGGACGGTGCGATTCTGGTGTGTTCGGCCGCTGACGGTCCGATGCCGCAGACGCGCGAGCACATCCTGCTGGCGCGTCAGGTGGGCGTGCCGTACATCGTGGTCTTCCTGAACAAGGCGGACATGGTGGACGACGCCGAGCTGCTGGAGCTGGTGGAGATGGAAGTCCGCGAGCTGCTGTCGAAGTACGAGTTCCCCGGCGATGACACGCCGATCGTGAAGGGTTCGGCGCTGAAGGCGCTGGAGGGTGACACTTCGGACATTGGCGTGCCGGCGGTGATCAAGCTGGTGCAGGAGATGGACCGCTACATTCCGACGCCGAAGCGCGACGTGGAGAAGCCGTTCCTGATGCCGATCGAGGACGTGTTCTCGATTTCGGGCCGTGGCACGGTGGTGACGGGTCGCATCGAGCGTGGCATCGTGAAGGTGAACGACGAGATCGAGATCGTCGGCATCAAGGACACGACGAAGACGACGTGCACGGGCGTGGAGATGTTCCGCAAGCTGCTGGACGAGGGCCAGGCTGGCGACAACGTTGGCGTGCTGCTGCGCGGCACGAAGCGCGAGGACGTGGAGCGTGGTCAGGTGCTGGCGAAGCCGGGCACGATCAAGCCGCACACGAAGTTCGAGTGCGAGG
>JBJTPC010000289.1:0-2469 GCA_046074905.1 Gammaproteobacteria bacterium | reverse complement strand
CCGTCTTCGCGCCCACCAACGCAGCGTTCACGGACCTGCTGACGAGTCTGGGCCTCACCAAGGCCCAGCTGCTGGCCGACACGGTCTTGCTGACCAGCGTGCTGAGATACCACGTCGTCAGCGGCCGGGTGCTGAAGGCCGATGTCCCGGTGGGCACGCCGATCCAGACACTCGAGCCGGGCAAGACCTTCACCGTGGACGGCACAATGGTCATCACCGATGCGCAGAGCAACAACGCCCAGATCGTGGCGACAGACGTGTTCACGTCCAACGGCGTGATCCACGTCATCGACAAGGTGATCCGGCCCTGAAGACGGACAGGCCGGCGTCGGCCGGCCTGCACACCAGGCACCTGTCACGCGAAGGCCGCCGGCGCACAGGCACCGGCGGCCTTGCCTTGCCTCAGCTCAGCGCCGGATCGGCTCCACGTCGCGCGTGAATGCCGCCATCGGCTCGAGCTCGGCCACCACGGCCGGCGCGCCAGCGAGGATGGCGTCGCCATGCTCGAACATCTTGGGCGTGTTGTAGGGCCAGCTCGTGCCGCCGGCTTCCTCGATCATCAGCAGCGCGGCCAGGCAGTCCCAGGGGTTCATGTGCCCCTCGTGGTAGGCCAGCAAATGGCCGGCGGCCACGTAGGCCAGCATCAGCGCACCCGACGCATTGCGGTAGAACATGCCACCCGCTTCGGTGAAGGGAACCATGAAGCGGAACAGCGTGTCAGGCGTGATGCGGTTGCAGTAGCCCACGCCGACCGAGCCTTCGGTCAGTGAATGCGCCTGCGCCACGCGCATCGGCTGCCCGTTCAGGCGCGAACCATGGCCCTTGCGCGCGGCATAGGTGTGGTCGTGGTTGGGGTCGACGATGATGCCGAGGACGACCTCGCCTCGGTGGATGCAGGCCAGCACGACGCACCATGCCGGGATGCCGGCGACGAAGTTCGCGGTGCCGTCGATCGGATCGATGACCCAGGTGCAGGCATCTTCCGCGCTGCCGCCACTGCCGGCGCTGCGCCCGAACTCCTCACCATGGATGGCGTCGCCGGGGAAGTGCTGGCCCAGGCGCCCACGGATGAACTGCTCGACCGCGCGGTCGGCCTGCGAGACCATGTCCTGCGGGCCCTTGGACTCGACGAGCAGGCTGTCGCGGCGCCGGAAGTGCTGCAAGGCAAGCGCGGCAGCCGCGGTGGCAATCCCGATGCCGGCATCGAGCCGGCGGGCGATGGGGTCGTTCGACATGACGGGGAGGGGCGCTGCAGACGCCACGAGAGCGGGGTGAGTCGCCATCATAGGCATGGACTGACGACCGCCGGCACACGCGCCCCATGCTACAAACCCGCACCCTGGACTGCCGCACCGCCTAACGCCATGCCTCCGATGCCCCCCGTCACCAAGAGCCTGCTGCTGGCCTGCGTCGCGATCTTCTGTGTCAACCTCTTCCTCCCGCTGACACAGTGGTTCGCCCTGTGGCCGCTGGCCAGCGGCGAATTCATGCCCTGGCAGGTGCTCAGCTACGCCTTCCTGCACGGCGACACGCTGCACCTGTTCTTCAACATGCTGGGCCTGTGGATGTTCGGCGCCGAACTCGAGCAGCTCTGGGGCCGGCGCCGCTACGGGCAGTACCTGCTCGCCAGCGTGCTGATGGCCGCGGCGGCGCAGTTGCTGATCACGGCCGCCACCGGCTCGAACGCACCGACGGTCGGCGCCTCGGGCGCGCTGTTCGGGCTTCTGCTGGCCTTCGGCATGCTGTTCCCGCACCGCACGGTCATGCCGCTGTTCCCGCCCATCCCGATGAAGGCACGCACCTTTGTCTTCGTCTTCGGCGCGCTGGAACTCGTGCTCGGTCTGGCCGGCCACCGCGGAATCGCGCACTTCGCGCACCTGGGCGGCATGCTCGGCGGTTGGCTGATGATCCTCCACTGGCGCCGCGCCGGCCCGCGGCGCTGGCGCTGAGCGCTCTGCCGGAAGCCACCGCCGCCACACACCGCGACCGACCTTGCATTGCCACAACCCAAGGCTGCGCCAGCGGCGTGCAAATCCACACGCTGACGTAGGCTACGGTACAAAGGCATCCTGCGGCATGACGCATGCGGGTCTGCCCCGCTTGGCAGCGGCGCGCGGCAATCCTGCGCGCGGCCTCGGGGCAGGAGCGGTCGCCAACCAGGGAGCAACGATGAACAAGTGGTGCAGGTTCTTCACGACGCTGGGGCTCCTTTGCGGGCTTGCCACGGCACAAGGCTCCGAAGTGGAAGCGCAGTCGCGCGCGCTGCAGAGCGCGAGCGACACCGTCATCGGGCTCACCGCCCGCGTGCCCTCGGACGCGCGCTCGGCCGCGACGCTGGGACAGCAGCGCCAGGGCTCGGGCGTCGTCATCGGCGAAGACGGCACGGTGCTCACCATCGGCTATCTGATCCTCGAAGCCGAGGACGTGGTGCTCACCACGGACGACGGCCGCGAGGTGCCGGCCACCGTG
>JBJTPC010000288.1:0-4322 GCA_046074905.1 Gammaproteobacteria bacterium | reverse complement strand
TGGCTGCCAAGCGGGGACCAGTTGGTGGGCGCCGCTGCCAATGAGATCGGCGCGGCCCATGCGCTGCAGGGCGGCCCGTAGCATGGGCCAGTTGTTCGGATCGTGGTAACGCAAAAAAGCCTTGTGCAGGCGGCGAACCTTGAGCCCGCGGGGAATCGGCACTTCACCGCCGTGGCGGGAGATCCGTTTGAGCGGGTTGCGTCCCGAGTGATACATCGCGGTGGCCGTCGCCATGGGCGAGGGCAGGAAGGCTTGCACCTGGTCGGCGCGGTAGCGGTGTTGCTTCAGCCACAGCGCCAGCGCCACCATGTCTTCATCCTTGGTGCCGGGATGGGCGGCGATGAAATACGGGATGAGGTATTGCTCCTTCCCGGCCTCCTTCGAATAGCGATCGAACAGCTGCTTGAAGCGGTAATACGTCCCGACCCCGGGCTTCATCATCAGCGACAGCGGACCCTGCTCCGTATGCTCCGGCGCGATCTTCAGATAGCCCCCGACGTGGTGGGTGGCCAGTTCGCGGACATAGTCGGGAGATTCAATCGCGAGGTCATAGCGCACGCCTGACGCGATCAGAATTTTCTTGATGCCAGGCAAGGCCCGGGCCCGGCGGTAGAGACGGATCAGCGGGGTGTGATTGGTATCGAGATTCGGGCAGATCCCCGGGAAAACACAGCTCGGCTTGCGACAAGCCGACTCGATCTCGCGACTCTTGCAGGCAATCCGATACATGTTGGCGGTGGGCCCCCCGAGATCGGAGATGACCCCGGTGAAGCCCGGGACGGTATCGCGGATCTGCGCTATCTCGCGCAATACGGACTGCTCCGAGCGGTTCTGGATGATGCGCCCCTCGTGCTCGGTGATGGAGCAGAAAGTGCACCCGCCAAAACAACCACGCTGGATCGTCACCGAGAAGCGGATCATCTTGTAGGCGGGAATCTTCGCCTCGCCATAGAAGGGATGCGGTACCCGCTGATAGGGCAATTCGTAGACCGCATCCATCTCCTTGGTGGTGAGCGGAATCGGCGGCGGGTTCAGCCAGACATCGACATCGCCGTGCCGCTGCACCAGCGCGCGCGCATTGCCCGGGTTGGCCTCGGCATGCAGCACCCGGCTCGCGTGCGCGTACAGTACCGGGTCGTCCTTTACCGCCTCGAAGGCCGGCAGGCGGATGACCGTGCGATCACGTGAAAACGCCGGCTTCCGCCGCCGCAGCGCGGCCACCGGAATGGCCGCGACGATCGCACCCTCTCCCTCGGTCGCGGGAGGCGAGAGCACCTGGCGCCGCTCCTCCTCCATCGCGTAGGGATCGATTGGCGGGGCCAGCGGGCCGGGTTCATCGACGGTGGTGGAATCGATGGCCTCCCAGCCCTCGGGGAGCCGATGGGCGCTCTCACCCCGGCGCAGGAAAGCCGTCCCGCGGATATCCGTCAGGGCACCTACCGGTTCACCCTTCGCCAGCCGGTGGGCGATTTCCACGACCTGGCGCTCGCCATTGCCGTAGACGAGCAGGTCTGCCTTGCTGTCGAGCAGCACCGAGCGGCGGATCTTCTCCGACCAGTAATCGAAGTGCGCGATACGCCGCAACGAGGCTTCGATACCACCGATCACCAGCGTGGCATCGGGGTAGGCCTCGCGGGCGCGCTGCGCGTAGACGATGACGGACCGGTCCGGCCGCTTGCCGCCTTCGCCCTCGGGCGTATAGGCATCATCGCTGCGCATGCGCCGATCCGAGGTATAGCGGTTCACCATCGAATCCATGTTGCCGGCCGTGATGCCGAAGAACAGGTTCGGCCGCCCCAAGGCGGCAAACGCAGCGGCGTCGCGCCAATCAGGTTGCGCAAGGATGCCGACGCGGAAACCCTGCGCCTCGAGCAACCGGCCTACCAGCGCCATCCCGAAACTGGGGTGGTCGATGTAGGCATCGCCGGTCACCAAGATGATGTCGCAACTGTCCCAGCCAAGCAGGTCCATTTCCGCCCGGGACATGGGCAGAAAGGGCGCCACGCCGAAGCGTGACGCCCAGTACTTGCGATGGGAGAACAGGCCTGGAGCGGCCGGGAGGCTGGCGGGAGCGGTGTTGTTCACCGTCCCATTGTACTGGTTACAGACCGAGATCCCGCGCCACCGCAGGATGGACAATCTTGCCTCCGACCACGTTGAGGCCCGCGGCCAGGCCAACGTCGTCCTGTACAGCCTGCTCCCAACCCTTCGCCGCCAGGGCCTTCACGTACGGAAGGGTGGCGTTGTTCAGCGCGAATGCCGAGGTACGGGCGACCGCACCGGGCATGTTCGTGACGCAGTAATGCACCACGCCGTGCAGTTCGTAGGTGGGCTCCGCATGCGTCGTCGGTCGACTGGTGGCGAAGCAGCCTCCCTGGTCGATGGCAATGTCGACCAACACCGAGCCGGGCCGCATCATGCGGACCATGTCTTCCGTGACGAGTTTCGGCGCGGCGGCGCCTGGCACGAGCACGGCACCGATGACCAGGTCCGCGCCACGCACCGCCGCCTCGATGTTCGCGGCATTGGAGTACAGGGTTTTCACGGCCCCGCCGAACTGGGCGTCCAATTCGCGCAGGCGCTTGATGCTGCGGTCGATGATCGTCACGTCCGCACGTAACCCATGGGCCATCTCGGCAGCGTGGGTTCCCGAGACGCCGCCGCCGATCACCACCACCTTGGCGGGATTGACGCCGGGGACGCCCCCCAGCAGGACACCGGCACCGCCCATCGCCTTCTGGAGACAGGTGGCGCCCACCTGCACGGACATCCGCCCCGCGACCTCGCTCATCGGGGTCAGCAGGGGCAGCGACCCATCCGGGGCGGTCACGGTCTCGTAGGCGATGCAGGTGGCGCCACTGGCCATCAGGGCGCGGGCCTGCTCCGCATCGGCGGCCAGATGGAGATAGGTGAAGAGCAACTGGCCAGGACGGAGCCGCGCACATTCCACCGGCTGCGGCTCCTTGACCTTGACGATCATGTCCGCGGCCGCGAACACTTCGTCGGCAGAGCGGACGATGCCGGCGCCCGCCGCCACATAGTCGGCGTCGCTGCAGCCCACGCCGAGACCCGCGCCGGCTTCCACGACCACGGCATGGCCGTCGGCGACCAACTCGCGGACCGAGGCGGGTACCAGACCAACGCGATACTCATGAATCTTGATTTCGCGGGGAACGCCGATCTTCATGGAATTGCTCCTGTGGGGGTGGGACGCCGCCGGTCCGACAGTAACCAGTGTGCTCCGGCTTGCTCGACAGTGGCTTGCAAAAACCCTCTCGAGAATCGTCTTTTATGGAATAATCTGTCCCTAATAGGTATTTTTGCGCAATAACCTGTCGTCATTGGTGCCATGAACGCTGAACTTGATCGCATCGATCGCCGCCTGCTCCAGGAACTCCAACGCGATGGGCGCATCGCCAACGCGGAACTGGCGGTTCGCGTCGGCCTGTCGGAGAGTGCCTGCCTGCGGCGCGTCAAGGCCCTGGAGAAGTCCGGAGTCATCAGCCGGTACGTGGCGGTGCTGGATCCCGCGCGTGTCGGTCTGGGGACCAGTTTCCTGGTGCGACTGACACTCAATCGCCAGACCGACCGGGACTTCGCTGCCTTCGAGGAACAGGTGCGCACCGTCCCGGAGGTGATGGAGTGCTACCTCACCACCGGCAGCAGCGACTACGTCCTCCGCGTCGTGGCACGCGATGCGGCCGACTTCGAGCGTCTCCACAGCCGGGTGCTCACCAAGCTCCCCGGCGTGGCCCGGGTCGAGAGCAGTTTCGTGCTGCGCCCGGTGGTGCAATTGGTGGGTCTGCACCTCGGCTGAAGACGGCGCGACTATACTGCCCGCTCGACCATTTCGAAGGATTCTCGGTCATGTGGGTAGGCATCGACCTGGGCACGACCAACAGCGCCGTCGCGGTATTCGAGGCAGGTGTTCCGCGGCTGCTGCCGAACGCACTCGGCCACCGCCTCACGCCCTCGGCGGTCAGTCTCGGTGACCATGGAGAGCTCCTGGTGGGACTGGCGGCGCGGGAGCGCCAGTCGACCCATCCCGAACTGACCGCCACCGCCTTCAAGCGGTACATGGGGACGGACCATCGGCTACGGCTCGGCCTTCGGGAATTCACGCCCGAGGAGCTGTCCGCGCTCGTGCTGAAGCAATTGAAGGCCGATGCGGAGGCCGCGACCGGCCAGACGGTGACCGGTGCGGTCATCACGGTGCCGGCGTACTTCAATGACCGGCAACGCAAGGCCACGCGGCGCGCCGGTGAACTGGCGGGCCTGCCGGTGGAACGGTTGGTGAATGAACCCACCGCAGCCGCGCTGGC
>JBJTPC010000287.1:0-2664 GCA_046074905.1 Gammaproteobacteria bacterium | reverse complement strand
TGGATCACCAACGGACCCGACGCCGACGTGCTGGTGGTCTACGCCAAGACCGATCCAGCGGCCGGCGCGAAGGGAATCACCGCCTTCATCGTCGAGCGGGGATTCGCCGGATTTTCGGCTTCCCCCAAACTGGACAAGCTGGGGATGCGCGGCTCCAACACCAGCGAACTCGTGTTCCGTGACTGCCGCGTACCTGCGGAAAACGTGCTCGGCGAGGTCGGCGGCGGCGTGAAGGTGCTGATGCGGGGTCTGGACTATGAACGTGTAGTGCTGGCGGGTGGCCCGCTAGGCCTGATGGCAGCGGCCCTCGATATCGTCCTGCCCTATGTCCGCGAACGGCGGCAGTTCGGCGCCCCTATTGGTACTTTCGAGCTGATGCAGGCGAAGGTGGCGGATCTTTACACGGAGTTGAACGCGTCGCGCGCCTACGTCTACGCGGTTGCCGCCGCCTGTGACCGCGGTCGGGTCACCCGGCAGGACGCCGCCGGTTGTATCCTGTACGCGGCGGAGCGGGCCACGCGCTCGGCCCTCGAGGCCATCCAGGCACTGGGCGGCAACGGGTACATCAATGACTACGCCACCGGGCGGCTGCTGCGCGATGCCAAGCTCTACGAGATTGGCGCGGGTACGCAGGAAATCCGGCGAATGCTCATCGGGCGCCAGCTGGTGGGTGCCGGTTGAACCCAAGGGATACCGTGAACGTCGACTTCACACCGGTCCGGCTCGTTCCCGCCTATCGCAAGGTGGCGGACGCGATCCTTGAACGCATCCTCGACCGCAGCCTGCCGCACGGGCAGCGGTTACCCCCCGAGGCGGAACTGGCGGAAAAGTTCGGAGTCAACCGCGGCACGCTGCGCGAGGCCCTGCGCGACCTCGAAAGCCAGGGACTGCTGACACGGCAGCGCGGCAGCAAGCGGATGGTGGTCACCCAGCCGCAGGCATCGCAGCTGGCGGACGGCCTGCAACGCGCGTTCGCCATCCAGGGCATCACCGCACTCGAGGTGTGGGAGGCACTGCGGGTCCTCGAGCCGCCGCTGGCCGAGGCCGCGGCCCTGGCCCGCACCGACGAGGACATGGCGGCGTTGCAGGCGGTGGTCTCGCAGTACAGCGCCGATCACGAGGAAGCGGGGCATGCGGTGCAGCATGTCGGTACGTTCTTCCGGACGGTGGCGGCGGCCAGTCGCAATCGCGTCCTTGCCCTCGCCCAGGAGCCGCTGGTGCGACTGCTCGAGCCGACGCTCGCGCTGGTGATCGACCGCGTTCCGCAGGCCCGCAAGCGCATCGAGGACGCGGAGCGTCAGGTGGCGGAAGCGATCATCGCCGGTGACACGGCACGCGCCCAGGCCTGGATGGGCAAGCACATCCGCGACTTGCGTCGCGGGTATGAACTCGCGGGCATCACCCTCGACACGACCGTGGACAGCAGCGGTGGCGGGGTGACGGGAGCCTAGAGCTTTTCGCGCTGGCGACGGCCGGGCCGCGTCGAGTAGCGACCCCGCGCATCCTGCACATCGAGATTGATCAGGCGCTCCCGCCCGCCGTACACGGCGTTCTTCAACCAGGCGAGTTCCGCCGGCAAGGCGCCACGGCGTAGGTCCTTGTGCCAGCAGCGCTCCTGGGGGTCCCAGCGGAAGCCGCGCGCACGGAGCGCATCCTTGGTCTCGAAGGGCGATTCATTGGCCCACACGCGGACGGATTCCTGGCGTGCGTTCTCGAGCAGCGCCTTGAGCGCCGTGCCGGAAGTGCCGGCGAGCGGTCGCGACAGCACCTCGAGCAGGGCGAGGCAGTCGATTTCGGCGCGATGCCCCTCGTAGAAAAAGCCCGCACGATAGGCGAGATACTCGAGTTTGTGGCTGGAGATGCCCGCCTCGATCCAGGGGATGTCGTACTGCGAGCAGCCGAAAGCGAGTGTCTCGAACAGCGGAAAACGCTGCTCCAGGAAGCGGCGATCGAAAGCGGCGTTGTGCGCGATCACCAGGGAGACATCACGCAGGCACTGCTGCAGTGCCAGTTCGTCGAAATGCCGGCCACGCACCATGTCATCGGTGATGTGATGGATGGCGGTGGACTCGGGAGGAATCGGAAAGCCCGGATCCTCGAAGGCGCTGTAGCGCTCCATCGCCGGACCCACCTGCCCGCTTTCGCGGTCGTACTCGAATACCACCACCGCCAATTCGATGATGCGGTCGCGGGCGGGGTCCGTGCCGGTGGTCTCGGTGTCGATGACCGCGGCCCGGCCGCGCGGGGTGGCAGGCAGCGCCGGCCGCACCCCGTCTGGGTCGAGTCGACGCAGCACCCGGTAATCCGGGTGGGTGGACAGGGCGGCGACCAGGGCTTCCGGGTCGGTGGGCGTATTCACCGCAGGCTTGGCTTCCATGCGGCGAGTGTAGGGTGAAATGTCCGCGAAGGCGCTATCTTTGGCGCATGCTGACGCCACGTACCCGCATCCTGTCCCGCACCTTGCGAGGCCTCGTCCCCATCATCGTCGCCGGACTGGCGTGGGGCACCGCGTCGTTGCCGACCCGTGCGGACCCCGGCAAGCTGCCGTCCGTCCGCACCAAGCCGCCGCCGCGAGCTGCGGCCGTGGTCTGTCCCGCGCCGCCGGATACCGTATGGGTACCGCCCGGTCGCTTCGTCATGGGCGTCGACAGTGCCTTGCCGGAG
>JBJTPC010000286.1:0-3674 GCA_046074905.1 Gammaproteobacteria bacterium | reverse complement strand
GCAGGTTCAGCGCCTGCTGCCCGGAGAAGCGATAGCTCTTCTTGATCAGTCCCTGCAGCTTGCCGTAGGCAATGCCCGAGCCGGAGAAAGACACGCCGCCGATCAGGCCGCCGAGCACCGCGAGGATGGAAACGACCAGCGTGTGCTCACCGCCCTGGTAGAGCTCGACCGCGGCGATGGCAGCGGCAGCGCCGCCGCCCATGCCGTTGTAGAGCGCGATCATCTGCGGCATGTCCGTCATGGCGACACGCTGCCCGCTCACCCAGGCCAGGCCACCACCGATGCCGATGGCGAGCACTACCAGCAGCAGGTTGGTCGACGACAGCGCGGCGCCATGCGAGGACGGCTCGAGGAAGGTGATGAGCGTGGCGATGACCATGCCCCCACCGGCCCAGACGATGCCGCTGCGGGCGGTGACGGGCGATGCCATCCGCTTCAGACCCATGATGAACAGGAACGCCGTGGCGAAGTAGGCCACATCGATCAGCCACTTGGTGGCTTCCGGACTGAGGAAGGACATCAGTGGTGCCCTCCGCTCTTGGTCTTGCCGCCGCTCGACTTGAACATCTCCAGCATGCGCGCGGTGACGACATAGCCGCCGACGGCGTTGCCGGCACCGAGAATGACGCCGATGAAGCCGATGGCCTGCTCCAGCGGCGTGTCCGCCTTGAACAAGGCGATCATGGCACCCACCAGCACGATGCCGTGGACGAAGTTGCTGCCGGACATCAGCGGCGTGTGCAGGATGGCCGGCACACGGGCGATGACCTCGTAGCCGGTAAACCCGGCGAGCAGGAAGATGTAAAGGGCAATGATGCCGTCGATCATGGGATTCCCTCCTGGTTCAGCCGACGGCCTTGGCCGTGGGCTCGTGCTGGATGGCGCCGCCGTGCGTCACGACGCTGCCCTTGAACACCTCGTCGGCGAAGTCGATGGCGAGTTCCCCGCCCTTGGCGATTGCCGGCGAAAGGAAGTTCAGCAGGTTGCGCGCGTACATCTCGCTGGCATGGTAGGCAGTGGTCGAGGCGAGGTTGACCGGACCGATGATGCGCACCCCGCCATGCTCGACCGTCTCGCCGGCCCTGCAGAGTTCGCAGTTGCCACCGTTCTCGGCGAGGATGTCGACGATGACGGCTCCCGGCTTCATGCGCTCGACCGCGGCTCTCGAGACGATACGCGGCGCGGGACGCCCCGGCACGCCAGCGGTGCAGATCACTGCATCCGCCGCCGCGATGCGTGCGTCGAGCACCTCCTGCTGCTTGGCCTTTTCCTCGGCCGTCAGTTCGCGGGCATAGCCACCGGCACCCTCGGCGGTGATGCCGGTTTCCACGAACTTGGCACCGAGGCTCTTCACCTGCTCGCGCGTGGCGCTGCGCACGTCATACGCCTCGACCACCGCGCCCAACCGCTTGGCCGTGGCGATGGCCTGCAGTCCGGCGACACCCACGCCAATCACCAGCACCTGGGCCGGGCGGATGGTGCCGGCCGCAGTCGTCAGCATCGGCATGAACTTGTCGAGGGCATTGGCGGCGATCAGCACGGCCTTGTAGCCGGCCACGGCCGCCGGGGAGGATAGTGCGTCCATCGACTGCGCGAGGGAGATGCGGGGAATGAGTTCCACCGCGAACCCCGTCTTGCCGCCATCACGCAGGGCGCGGACGAGGTCATGCTGCGCATGCGGCGCCAGATAGCCGACCACGACCGCCCCCGGTTTCAGGGCGGCAATCGTGGCGGGGGAGGGAGGCTGCACCGCCAGATAGACATCCGACTGCGCCAGTACCGCCGCCGCATCGGCGACGAACTCGACGTTCTTGTAGGCGCTGTCCGGGAAGCGGGCCGCCTCGCCGGCGCCGGTCTCGATGACGATGCGCGCCCCCAAGGCGGCGAACTTGCCGGCCACTTCCGGCATCAAGGCCACCCGGCACTCGCCCGGGGCGGTTTCCCGCGTCACTCCTATCGTGATGGGCATCTTCACTCCCCATGGTTCGACTGGATCGGTTGCGACCCGTACTGGACCCCGATGGTGCGGCAGATTTGTATGCGGTGCAACACGTCCGCTGTCGCCCCCTGGCGACGTGCGTCCTGCCGTGCGATTGCACCTGCAAGCCGTCTTTGCGTACATTCGGGGGATGGAACCGTGCGGCGAATCCTCGTCCCTGATGCGCCCGGAGTCCCCCACGCCCGGGGAAGGCGGGGCCGTGCTCGGTTTCGGCCAGCAGGTCCTGCGGACGGACCGCTCGGGTGTGCCGCTCGAGTGGATCGACTACCGCGAGGCGGTGCGGCTTCACTTCATGGGCCAGGTGGCCTATGCCTTCGGCACCACCCTGTTCCGTTTGCGCGGCGGTACCAACGCCCGCACCGGGCGTCGCACCGTGGTCGAGGTCAGCAGCATCATCGCCACGCGCGGTCACAGCCATGATCCAGGCGCGCGCCGCCGGGACTACACCCCGCCACTCAACAACGAGACGCTGTTCAAGCGCGATGGTCACCTGTGCCTGTATTGCGGCGGCCGGTTTCCTGCAGCGTCGTTGTCGCGCGACCATGTCCGTCCGTTCTACCAGGGCGGCGAGGACCTCTGGACCAACGTCGTCACGGCTTGCCGGCGCTGCAACAACCACAAGGCGAACCGGACCCCGGAGCAGGCGGGGATGCAGTTGCTTGCCGTGCCTTTCACGCCGACCTTTGCCGAGTACATCTACCTGAAAGGGCGGCGCGTGCTGGCGGACCA
The DNA here is from genome assembly GCA_046074905.1 of Gammaproteobacteria bacterium. Lineage (GTDB taxonomy): Bacteria > Pseudomonadota > Gammaproteobacteria > Steroidobacterales > Steroidobacteraceae > CAIOHZ01. The sequence continues at coordinate 946 of JBJTPC010000286.1, read as the reverse complement.
GATGGAATACCTGCGCGCCCACTTCCCGCGCACCAGCCCGCTGCACCGCCGACAGTCCTGAGCCGCAGTGACCGGCAATCCGGCCCTGGGTGGCGGCGGGTAGGCCGCCTGCCCGGCGTGTATCCTCACGCTCCATGTCCCAGGTCCATCTCGTCGACGCCAGCTACTTCATCTTCCGTGCCTACTACTCCACGCCGCCGGGAATGACCGACGGGGATGGGCGGCCGGTCAACGCGGTGCATGGCTTTGCGCGTTTCCTGCTCGAGTTCCTGGAGCGTGCGCGACCGTGGCACGTCGGAGTGGCCTTCGACGAAAGCCTCTCGCGCTCCTTCCGCAACCGCATCTATCCCCCCTACAAGGCGAATCGCGAGTTGCCACCGGCGGAGCTCGAGGCGCAGTTCGTCCGCTGTCGTGCGCTGTGTGGACTGCTCGGCGTGGCGGATTTCGGGTCTTCCGAATACGAGGCCGACGACATCATCGGCACTTTCGCTACCCGGGCACGACTCCGCGGACAGACGACCGTGCTGCTCACCCGCGACAAGGATCTCGCGCAACTGATCCGCGAGGGCGACGTGTTCTGGGACTGGGCGGATGACCGCCGCTACGGTTACGACGAGATTCCCGGGCGGTTCGGCGTACGACCGGAAAGGATGGCGGACTATCTGGCGCTCACCGGGGATTCGGTGGACAACATCCCGGGTGTTCCGGGAGTGGGCCCCAAGACCGCCGGCGTGCTGCTGGAGCGTTTCGCCAGCCTCGAGGAGCTGTACGACCACCTGCACGAGGTGCCGGGTTTGCCCCTGCGCGGCGCCCGGGGCGTAGCCGAGAAGTTGGCCGTCCACCGCGACAAGGCCTTTCTGGCGCGCCAACTGACGCGCATTGCCTGCGACGTACCGGTCGATGCCTCGCCGGTTGCCCTGCAGCGGCGGCATCCCGATCTCGCCGG